>PXEC01000037.1 GCA_003566255.1 Candidatus Peregrinibacteria bacterium
TAAAACATTCAGTGTTTTCAATGTTGACACCCTGGAATACCTGCACCGCAACGGACGTATTGGTAAAGCTGCATCCCTGCTCGGTTCTTTGCTGCAGATCAGGCCCATTCTTTATGCCGATCCTGAAGGCATGGTTGCTCCATATGATAAGGTGCGCGGGCGCTCACAGGTTATTCCCAGCCTGGTTAATGCTGCACTAAAAAATGTCAGTGCCGATCAACCGGTTAACCTGTCAGTAGTCCACACTGAAGCTGAAGACAACGCCCAAAAACTGCTTAAAGAGCTGCAGAGTAAATATGAAATAGCCGATCTTCATGTCGGCATGGTTGGCCCGGCCATTGGCGCCCATATTGGGCCCGGAGCAATAGGATTAATGATCCAGCCATCATTTGATACCCTGCTAGAATCTTAACTTCATCCAGTGCTCCCTTCTTTTTTACTTTTTTTAAAGTAGGGATGACTGTGCATAGGGTCAAGCAGGAAGCCCGACCTGTGATAAAGATTTGAATAACCTTGCAGGCCGGTTTCTGAAGGAGTTGGAGCCACCAATTTGGTGGCTCCTTTTACCTGCAGGCTTATTAGCCCCTTAATTGATTTCCCACTTACACTACAGCAAAGTTGTGAATGCTTTATTTTAGGCCAGGTCGAAACGATCTGCATTCATCACCTTGTTCCAGGCAGAAATAAAATCATTCAAGAACTTTTCCCGGGAGTCGTCAGAAGCATAGACTTCCGAAATGGCCCGCAGCTGGGAGTTTGAACCGAAAATGAGATCGACACGGGTAGCGGTCCATTTGAGTTCACCTGTCGCCCGATCACGTCCTTCATACAAGTTTTCGTCATCATCAACCGCCTTCCAGCTCGTGTTCATATCAAGAAGATTCACGAAGAAATCAGTTGTGAGCGTATCCGGGTTCTCAGTAAAGACCCCATGCTGAGACTGCCCGTAATTGGCATTCAAAGTGCGCATACCGCCAACCAGAACTGTCATTTCAGGAGCGGTCAAGGTCAACAGCTGGGCACGATCAAGCAGCAGTTCTTCTGCCGGTACAGAATATTTCTTTTTAAGGTAGTTGCGGAAGCCATCAGCAGCAGGCTCTAAGACCTCAAAAGCATATACTTCGGTCTGTTCCTGTAAGGCATCAGTGCGTCCCGGCACAAAAGGAACGGTTACGTTGTGACCGGCGTCCTTTGCCGCCTGCTCTACAGCCGCGCATCCCCCCAGGACGATCAAGTCGGCGAGTGAGACCCTCTTTTGGTCTGACTGCATATTGTTGAACTCTTCCTGGATTTTTTCCAGGGTTTTAAGCACTTTACCCAGTTGGGAAGGCTGGTTTACTTCCCAGTCATTCTGCGGTGCAAGGCAGATGCGCGCCCCGTTTGCCCCGCCGCGCTTATCAGAGCCCCGGAAGGTAGACGCTGAAGCCCAGGCGGTGGAAACCAGCTGGGAGATTGACAGGCCGGAAGCCATTATTTTGCCTTTAAGGTCTGCGATATCTTTAGCATCAATCAATTTATGATCTACTGCGGGCACCGGGTCCTGCCAGATCAGTTCCTCCTCGGGAACCTCCGACCCAAGATAGCGTGAGCGTGGACCCATGTCCCGGTGGGTCAGCTTGAACCAGGCCCGGGCAAAAGCCTCCTCAAATTCTTTTGGATTTTCCTGGAACCGCTTTGCAATCTTTTTATAGGTGGGGTCCATCTTCAAAGCGAGGTCCGCTGTGGTCATCATCGGTGCATGCCTTATGGATGGATCTTCGGCATCCGGGACAGTATCAGCTGCCTCTGGATTTGAGGGAACCCACTGCCAGGCGCCGGCAGGACTCTTAACCAAACTCCAATCATACTTAAACAGGGTCTCAAAATAGCTGTTGTCCCATTCTATCGGGGTCGGTGTCCAGGCTCCTTCAATGCCGCTGGTGATGGTATCGCGGCCTTTACCGCTGCCATAACCACTCTTCCAGCCAAGCCCCTGTTCCTCGATGCCGGCGCCTTCAGGTTCCGGGCCCAGGTGGGAATCCGGGGCGGCCCCGTGGCATTTGCCAAAAGTGTGGCCCCCGGCAATCAGCGCCACCGTCTCTTCGTCGTTCATGGCCATCCGATCAAAGACATCCCTGATATCATGGGCTGAAGCGACGGCATCGGGTTCACCGTTCGGGCCTTCAGGGTTGACATAGATAAGGCCCATCTGCACGGCTGCGAGAGGGTTTTCGAGATCCCGGTCGCCGGAATAGCGTTCGTCGCCCAGCCATTCGCTCTCGGGGCCCCAGTAGGTATCCTCTTCGGGCTCCCACACATCTTCGCGCCCTCCGCCAAAACCGAAGGTTTTAAAGCCCATCGATTCAAAAGCGCAGTTGCCGGCCAGGATCATCAGGTCAGCCCAGGAAATCTTGTTGCCATATTTTTGCTTGACTGGCCATAATAAACGGCGGGCTTTGTCCAGGTTGGCATTGTCCGGCCAGCTGTTCAGCGGCGCCAGGCGCTGGGCTCCCGTCCCTCCTCCGCCGCGGCCGTCTCCTTTGCGGTACGTGCCTGCACTGTGCCAGGCCATCCGGATGAAGAGCCCCCCGTAGTGACCGTAATCGGCAGGCCACCAATCCTGCGAGTCGGTCATCAAATCAAATAAATCTTTTTTAACAGCCTCTAAATCGAGCTTATTAAACTCTTCAGCATAGTTGAAGTCTTTATCCATAGGATTAATCAAGTCTGAGTTTTGATGAAGAATTTTAAGGTTCAACATGTCAGGCCACCAATCCTTGATCGATGGGCTACCGATTACAGTGGGGTTTTTAGTTCTTCCCGTCACCGGGCATTTGCTTTCTTCACTCATAAATATCTCTCCTTTTAATCATTTTGATTTATATTTAAAAGGCATTTTGGACAAAAACCTTTAAAATATACGTTCTTGTCATTAACCTTGAAACCGGTTAATTCTTCACTTACTTTTGAGTCAATATCCAGATTAAAATTAAAGATTTCACCACATTCAACGCATTTAAAGTGGCCGTGGTTTTCGGTTATAATATCAAAGCGGGTTTCATTTTCTTCTATGGCTAACACCCTTACAAGGCCGGTTTCAAGAAATAAATTTAAAGTGTTATATATAGTAGCTTTCGACAAGGTAAAAATTTCACTTTTCAAATCTTTGTAGATCTGATCCACGGCAGGGTGGCATTGGTTTTTAATCAAATACTCCAACACTTTTATTCTTTGGTGTGAAGGGCGTATATTTCTGTTTTTCAATTCAGTTGGCAGATCTTCAAACGAAAGCTTCATCTATGAGCCTTCTCTCAAATTCTATAATTAGTCAATACTTGTAACGATTATTATGATCAGTATATTATAAAATGTTTTAATTGTCAATCTAAGTCTTGAGAAGTCTTGAGAAAACAAATGGCTTGAATTAACAAAATGTTGACACATGCACAAATTATATATATAATTAATATCATAGAATTAATCACTGAAAGGAGGAGCACAATGGAAAGCGTCTATAAAACAGTAGAAATTATTGGAACCAGTGATAAGTCTTGGGAGGAGGCTGCCCGGGTAGCTGTTAACACTGCTTCGAAATCTCTTCGCGACCTGAGGGTTGCCGAAGTACGGGAGATGGATTTGAAAATAGAAGGCGGCAACCTTGTCTTCAGGGTGAAGATGAATGTTTCCTTTAAATATCAGGAATAACAGTTTTATTTATCATCAGTAAGGGGTTTCATCCGGACCATAAGAGCTTATTGTTTTATCTCTTTTCCGTCCACATTACATATTAAGATTTGAGCAGCAGGTTATTTATAATGCTGCTCTTTTCGTTAAACAAATATATTTTTTCATAACCGCAGTTATAGGTTATATATTTCACCTTTCGGCTTTGACAAATGCGATACTGACGTATAAAATATCAGTAGTAGAACTATAATTAAAATAGAAATACTTTTAAAAAGATAAATTGGGAGGTCGAGAATACTGCAATTATCAACTAAAGTGCGCTATGCAGCAAGAGCAATGATCGAATTGACTTTGAGCTATAATGAGAAACCGGTTCAACTAAATGATATTGCCTGCAAACAGGAGATTTCGGTCAAATACCTGGAACAAATTATGGCCCCTTTGCGAATCCGTGGTTTTGTGCGTACGCAAAAGGGGAGCCGGGGTGGTTATCACCTGGCAGTAAAACCTGATAAGGTTACCTTGTTTGACATCATAGAAAGTGTTGAAGGCTCAATAGCCCCTGTTAGCTGTGTAGACGATGATGATTCCTGTGAACGAGCAAACCGGTGTGTAACCCGTTCAGTATGGATGCGGCTAAAAGAAGCCATGAAAAAAGAACTGCAGTCCCACACCCTGGAAGAATTAGCCAAAGAACAAGAAGCGTTGTCTATAAAAAGTTAAATATATTGTGGTATAGCACAGAGATATTTCACTTCAGGAAAGCAGAAGTTCGGCAATTTGAATTGAATTTGTGGCCGCGCCCTTGCGAATATTGTCTGAAACCACCCAGAGGTTAAGACCGTTTTTGACCGAATAGTCGGGACGGATACGTCCGGCATAAACAGCATCACTTCCACTTGCTTCTAAAGGCATCGGGTATTCCAAGCTTTCAGGATTATCTATTACCACTACTCCGGGTGATTTACTCAAAACCTGGCGGGCAACTTCTGCTGAAATACTTTTTTCAAATTCAACATTTAAAGCTATTGAATGGGCATTGATCACCGGGACCCTGACGGTGGTGGCAGTGATGGCCAGGTCAGGAAGATTCATAATCTTTTTACTTTCATTGATCATTTTCACTTCTTCTTTACAATAACCATCTTCTGCAAACAGATCAAGCTGAGGGACCAGGTTAAAGGCTATCTGGTAGTTGTTCCGTGCTCCTTTATGTGGAATATATTGAGCCGATACCTGGTTTTCTTCCAGGTAATCACGGCACTGCTTTTTCAATTCATCAACCGCTTCTTTGCCGGCTCCGGATACAGCCTGGTAAGTTGCAGCAACTACCCGCTTTATAGGGGCAGCTTTTTGCAGTGGATATAAAACTACCACCATCTGGATGGTTGAACAGTTGGGGTTGGCAATAATACCTTTATGTTTTAAAGCATCACCGGGATTAACCTCGGGCACAACCAGGGGCACCTCTTTATCCATACGGAAAGCATTGCTATTATCTATAACAACTGCGCCCTTTTTTACTGCTTCCGGTCCAAATTCCTTACTGATTGACTCACCGGCACTGAAAAAAGCTATATCCACTCCATCAAAAGATTTTGGGTCTATCTCTTTTACCTTGTATTCTTTTTCTTTTACTTTTATTGCCTGGTCCGCGGAACGTGAGGAAGCCAGCAGTTTAAGGCCAGTGAATGGAAAATTACGTTCGACTAGAATTTCGGTCATTTTTTGACCAACCATTCCGGTTGCCCCCACAACTGCTACATTTACCTGTTTTGGCATGCCGGAACCTCCTGGGTTTAAAGTGTCTTAACCATCATTATCTTCATTATTGATTTGTCCAAGTGGATCATTACATTCGACCCCCTTTTCAATGAGTTCGGTAAGCACCGGCTTATAGTAGGGGTTATTTTTAATCCGGTTGTCCCAAATACGGATAAAATAATAAATAATGGCCATTAAAAAAAAACCCGCGCCAGCTGCGGTTAATTCCCGGTTAACAGTAAGCCCCAGGTAATCAGCCAGAACCAGCCATAAAAAAATACCGGATATCAAGCCGGCCAGGGGAACCAGGTAAAGCATAAACGATATAAAAAGAACCCGGCGATCATCGGTTTCTAAAAGCACCCGTTGCCCTTCACCGGCCTGAATCGGGTTAAGCGCCTCTATAATCATCTCCCGCCTGTTTGAACCGCTTAACATGCCGCAGCGACCACATTTCTCACATGTAAGATGTCGCTGCAGGCTAACATTTGCTGTTTCCCCGTTGTTTTCATAAACCAGCCCGTACTGCTCCATAGAGCGCTCATCCCTCCTGTGTAATAATCCTTTGCTCCGGTGTTAACCAGCCTGCTGCCGGGAATTTATTTTTAACTGACCTTGAAATGTTCATCTAAAACAATATGGTTGTCATGAAACAAACCAAA
>PXEC01000128.1 GCA_003566255.1 Candidatus Peregrinibacteria bacterium
CCATAAAAATAAATCAAGCAGGAATGATCCCGATAATCTTTGCGGTAGCATTGGTAAGTTTTCCCGGAATACTGGGACAGTTTTTCCTGAACGCAAATTCGGCTTGGCTTCAAAGCATGGGAGGCAGTATGACAGTCCTTTTTCAACCGAACACAATATTGTATACCATCCTCTACTTCCTTCTGGTCATAGCTTTCACGTTCTTTTATGTTTCGATCACATTCAAACCTGATCAAATAGCAGAAAATATACAGAAAAAAGGAGGCTATATCCCGGGAATAAGACCCGGACAGCAAACATCAGAATACCTGAAAGAGGTATCCGGAAGACTGACATTCTTCGGAGCTTTATTTTTGGCGACAATAGCAATAATCCCGATTTTGATGCAATTCGCGTTTAGACAAAGCGGAATAGGCAATATAGCGCTATTGATATCGGGGGCCGGAATAATAATCATCGTGGGCGTAATTTTGGAAATAATAAGGCAAGTGAACGCTCAACTCGTAATGCACGATTATAAAAAGTTTTATTAAGTATGGATCTTATTTTCTTCGGAATGCAAGGCTCCGGAAAAGGAACTCTGGGAAAAGCGGTAGCGGACCGATACGGCATGAAGATTTTTGAAACCGGTTCGGAACTGAGAAAACTCTCCCACGAGGAAAGTGAACTCGGCCAAAAAGTAAAATCCATAGTGGAAGCGGGGAATCTGGTCCCTAACGAGGTCGTTATGGAAATAGTCGAGAATTTTATGGATTCCTTAGACCATGACGCCCCTATCCTCTTCGACGGAATCCCCAGAAAAGCAACTCAAGCAAAAAGCCTTAACGAAGTACTTGATAAACACAACAGAGAGTACAAAGCAGTTCTTCTTGAATTAAGCGAAGAAACCGCGCTAAAGCGTCTAACGACAAGAAGGATCTGCAAATCATGCAAGGCAGTTTACCCGGCAGCCTATTCGGAAGAAAACTGTGAATGTGGCGCCGCTCTGGTGACTCGATCAGACGACAATCCGGAGGCAATAAAGACCAGACTCAAAAATTTCCAGGAAGAAACAATTCCCGCTATAGAGCTTTACAAAGACAAATTGATAATAATAGATGGCGAGCCCAGCATAGAGGACGTCCGCGAAGACACTTTTGAAGTTTTGGATAAGATCATGCCCAAATAATGCCGATTCCTATAAAAAATGAAGCGGAAATAAAAGCAATGCGTGAAGGCGGCAAAATTTTGGCGAATCTTCTTGAAGAAATTCGCTTACGTGCGAAAGTCGGCGTTTCCACCTATGAATTGGACGAATTCGCGGAAAAATTCATAAAAAGACACGGCGCTACTCCCGGGTTCAAGGGGTACAAAGGATTTCCCGCGACTTTATGCACCACAATAGACGAAGAAGTAGTCCACGGGATTCCGGACAAAAACAGATATTTAAAAGAAGGGGATCTTTTCACTGTGGACTGCGGCGTAATCTACGAAGGCCTATACACCGACGCGGCAAGGTCAATGGGCATAGGAAAAATCTCAAATGAAAAGGAAAAACTGATAGAAACAGCAAAAATAGCGCTCAAGGAGGCAATAAGAGTGGCAAAACCGGGAACACGGGTAGGCAAAATCGGAGAAACAATAGAGAAAATCGTCAAAAAAGCGGGATTCAAAATCATAAAAGACCTTACGGGACACGGCATAGGAAAAAACCTGCACGAAGACCCGATAATTTTAAATTACAAAAATAATGACGACCCCTCGGACCCTATACTAAAACCGGGGATGACAATGGCAATAGAGCCGATCTTCACAACAGGAATAGGCAAAATAAAGGAGGCGGAAGACAAATGGACGCTTGTAACGATAGATAAAGAGCCCTCGGTACAGGAGGAAAACACAATTTTGATAACTCAAAAAAACAACGAAATTTTAACTTGCATATAACATTTTTCTCATGTAGTATCCTAAGGCTTTTTTCACCTCAAAACAAGATAAAGTGGCATATACATGGGCAAAGATGACACAATAGAATTGCAAGGAACGGTTATTGAGCCGTTACCAAACACAGAATTTAAAGTAGAGCTTGAAAACGGCAATACAATAACAGCACACTTATCGGGAAAAATGCGGATGCATTACATCAAAATACTTCCCGGTGACAAGGTGACAGTACAGCTGAGCACATATGATCTCAGCAAAGGAAGAATAACTTACAGACATAGCGTAAAAAAACAATGAAGGTAAGATCATCAGTCAAAAAAATTTGTCAAAAATGCCAAGTAATAAGGCGTAAAAGTGTAGTCAGAATAATCTGTCAAAACAAGCGGCACAAACAACGTCAAGGGTAGCTTGAATCTTGAGCAGTCGGCGTTCTTCCCCCAAGAGCGCTGACTGCCCAGAATTTAATCAGACCAAATGGCCAGAATAGCGGGCATAAACCTGCCCAAGGAAAAAAGAATAGAAGTGGGACTCACGGCAATATACGGCGTCGGAAGAAGTCTTAGCACAAAAATCCTGAAAGAAACGGGTGTGGAAAAAGACAAAAAAGTCGCCGACTTAACAAACGACGAAATAACAAAACTGCGCGAAGCGATAGGAAAACTGCAAACTGAGGGAGATCTTAAGAGGAAAGTGGCAATGGACCTCAAAAGACTTCAAGAGATAGGGTCGTATCGAGGATTCAGGCATAAAAAAGGACTACCCGCGAGGGGGCAACGTACAAGGTACAACGCAAGAACCAGAAAAGGCAAAAAGAGAACAGTCGCGAACAAGAAGATAGCCACAAAATAAAATTATAGAATAATCCACTTACATGGCGGAAGTTAAGAAGAAAAAAATCGTAAAAAAATCCAAAGCAAGAAGAAGCGTTCCTCAGGGAAACGCGCACATACAAGCATCCTACAACAACACAATAGTGACGCTTTCAGATCAAAACGGAGACGTAATAGCATGGAGCAGTGCCGGAGGAAGCGGATTCAAAGGAACAAGGAAATCAACTCCATACGCCGCCCAAGTATCAGCGGAAAACGCCGCGGAAAAAGCAAAAGCATTCGGCCTTGAAGCGGTACACGTGTACGTAAAAGGCGTAGGAAGCGGAAGAGAACAAGCAATAAGGGGATTGGCATCAAGCGGAATAGATATAATTTCAATCAGCGATATAACACCCATACCTCACAACGGCTGCAGGAAGAAAAAACAAAGGAGGGTATAACCAATAAAAATCATGTCAAGATACAGAGGGCCATTAACACGTTTATCAAGAAGACTGGGAGTAATTTTGTTCACCAACAGCGAAAGCAAAATTAAGGCCTTCAATAAAAAAAATTATAAACCCGGCGAACACGGACAAAAACGTTTTTCACAGATGTCAGAATACAGCAAGCAATTGCGTGAAAAACAAAAGGCAAGATTCATGTACGGAATAACCGAAAAACAATCAAAAAAATATTACACCCTCGCGAGCAAAAGTAGCGAAATAACGGGTATAAAGTATCTGTCATTACTGGAACAAAGACTGGACAACGCGCTATACAGAGCGGGCCTCGCGGAAACAAGACCGCAAGCAAGACAAATAGTAAGCCATGGACTGGTTCTGTTAAACGGAAGAAAAGTAAAAACCCCATCGATCAACTTAAAACCCGGGGACGTATTTGAAATAAAGCCGAAGAGCAAAGAGTCAAAACTTTTCGAAGATCTGAAAAAAGCAAAACACAAGTCCCCAAAATGGCTGAAATCGGATGTGGCATCTTTGAAAGCGGAAGTGGTCTCCACGCCCGACCAAGATGACATCGAACACATCATAGATTACCAGCTCATCACGGAATTCTATTCCAAATAATCACTAAAACATCCCAAAATGCATCAAATCCAAGAAGAAATAGGTATCCCCAAAATTAAAACCGAAAGCCTGGAAGAAGACCATGCAATTTTCATCATGAGTCCTCTCCCCACAGGTTATGGAGTAACACTTGGAAACGCACTTAGAAGAGCCCTTTTGGCATCGCTTCCCGGCGCTTGTATAACGGGAATAAAAATGGACGGGACAGCGCACGAATATTCAACAATCAAAGGAGTAAAAGAAAGTGTTTTGGATATAATCCTAAACCTCAAACAACTAAACCTGAGAAAAAACACGACAGGAGCCTCAATGCTGACTCTGGAAACATCAAAAAGCGGAACAATAAAAGCAAAAGACATCCGCACTCCCTCCGAAGTGGAGATCCTTAATCCGGATCAGTACATTTGCACCCTGGAAAAAGGAACAAAGCTCAAAATGGAGCTTCGGGTTGAAAAAGGAGTCGGATACGTCCCCGCGACAACAAGACAAAAAACCGAAGAAGATCCTACTATAATTTCACTGGACGCTTTGTATTCTCCGGTGGAAAAAGTCCGCTACGACGTGGAAGCGACTCGTGTAGGTCAAATGACAAACCTGGACAAACTAACATTGGAAGTAAAGACAAACGGAACAATAACTCCCGAAGACGCGCTCAAATTCGCGTCAAACGTACTACAATCATACTTCAACCTCTTCAACGCGGAAAACATAATGGTAGAAGAAGACTACATGTCCAACATCAAGTCCATTCTGGAAAAAGAGAAAGAGGAAGAAGCCCAAAAACCAAGCCAGGAATCATATACCCCGATAGAAATCTTGGGATTCTCCCCAAGAACGCTTAACGCGCTGATAAACGGAGGAATAGGCTCGATAGAACAACTTTCAAAATGTACGGAAAGTAAGTTGTCAAACCTGCGCGGATTTGGTAAAAAGGCACTCACGGAAGTAAAAGCCGCCCTTGAGAAAAAAGGACTTTCTCTGGCTGAGGAATAATAAATAAATACATGAGACACAGAGTAAAAAAAGTAAAATTGGGAACGGATAAGGACCACAAGACCGCTCTAATGCGCAACCTCGCGATGTCCGTAATAATCTATGAAAAAGTCAAAACCACATCCGCGAAAGCCAAAGCGGTACAACCTTTCGTGGAAAGACTCATAAGCATCGCAAAGACAAAGGAGAAAAAACACGCAATAAGAGAAATTGAAAGATTGCTTCAGCACGAAAACAGCTCAAAGAAACTTTTGGAAGTCCTGGCAGAAAAATACAAGGACAGAGATTCCGGATTCACAAGAATAACAAAAATCGGGAACAGAAGCGGCGATAACGCGCCATTAGTACAAATTGAATTGATATAAATCTAAAAATGAAGACAACAATAGCGAAAGCCGAACAAATAGAACGAAAATGGTACATAGTCGATGCAAAAGACAAAGTTCTGGGAAGAATGTGCACGACCATAGCCGACAAGCTTAGAGGGAAAGATAAGCCCATTTTTTCACCTCACATGGACTGCGGAGACTTCGTAATAGTGATAAACGCGGACAAAATCAAACTTACCGGAAACAAATTGAAGGATAAGAAATACAGCAGACATTCAGGGTATCCCGGAGGATACAGAGAACAGTCAGCGGAAGATCTTCTTTCAAAGAAGCCCACAAAAGTTGTTGAACTGGCAGTAAAAGGGATGCTCCCAAAAAATAAGCTCAGAGACAAATTCATGAGCAAATTAAAACTTTACGCGGGAGAAGAACATCCGCATGAAGCGCAAAACCCGGAACCATTAAACACATAAACCAATGACAACAAAGTCCAAATACATCTACGCGAACGGAAAAAGAAAATCATCAATAGCAAGAGTGAGACTTTACAAAGGCTCAGGGAAAATGACGGTTAATGAGAAAGCGGCCAAAGAATATTTCACTCCGAAAACACTTGTGACGGTTGCCGGATACCCTCTTACTTTAGTGGGATGTAAAGACAAATTCGATATTTCAGCAAAAATAACGGGAGGAGGAATGAGTTCTCAAGCGGAAGCCTTAAGGCACGCAATAGCGAAAGCATTGGTTTTAAGCGATCCACTTACAAAACCCACTCTTAAAAAAGCGGGCCTTCTTACCCGGGATTCAAGGGTCAAAGAGAGAAGAAAAGCCGGTTTGAAGAAAGCCAGAAAAGCTCCGCAATTCAGCAAACGTTAAGGTTTTGCAAAACGGCTGTGCTATGCGGTTTTTAAAAGTTGTCAAACGAGACCTGGAG
>PXEC01000074.1 GCA_003566255.1 Candidatus Peregrinibacteria bacterium
CAAATATATGAAATACAAGAAAAGCTTAACAATAGGCCAAGAAAATCCCTTAAATATAAGACACCCAACCAAGTTTATTCATCACTTATCGAAAGTGGTCGGTTTTAACCTTGAATCTGGGCAGTTTTTGAAAGTGCGGGGAACGAGTGGGCGCAGCTCGCTCCCCGCGCCCTTGCGAATACGCTCTTTCACCACTACAATGGCGCCATGAATTTGAAAAAGGACTTAACATCCTTCCTCAAATCCGCGAAGAAACCTTTAATAGTTGTGCTTGGCCCGACGGCTTCAAGCAAAACAGGTCTTTCACTGGACATCGCTGAGGAATTAAACGGAGAGATAATTTCCGCGGACTCGCGTCAAGTTTACAGAGGAATGGAAATCGCCGTGGACACGATAATGCCGGAAGAAAGGAGAGGAATCCCGCATCACATGATCGGAATCGTGGAGCCGGACGAGGAATTTACGCTGGCAAACTACAAAAAACTCGCGCTTCAAAAAATTGAAGAAATCCACGACAGGGGGAAAACCCCGATAATTGTCGGAGGCACGGGACTTTACATCAGCACTATAACGGAGGGATACAATGTGCCGCAAATCCCGCCGGACAAAAAATTAAGGGAAAAACTGGAAAGGGAAGCGGAAGAAAAAGGGAAAAAACACGTTCACGAAAAACTTGAAAAACTGGATCCGGAAGCGGCGAAAAATATCCACCCCAATAATCTCAGGTACGTTATAAGGGCGATAGAAAAAACACGAGAAAAAGCCAAGGTCAAAAAAAGCGTCCCGAAATTCGACATGTTCTTAATAGGAATAAATTGGCCGCGCGAAGAACTTTACGAAAGAATAAACAAAAGAGTGGATAAGCAGATAGAAAGAGGGTTGGTGGAGGAAGTGAAAAAACTTCTCCAAAAAGGTTATGACGAAAAGCTTCCCTCAATGTCTTCGCTGGGAGTGAAAGAGATCATTCCTTACATAAAAGGGAAAATGTCCCTTGATGAGTGCGCTGAAATCCTTAAAAAAAATACGCGCAACTACGCGAAGCGCCAAATGACATGGTGGAGGAAAAGACAAATCCCGCAAAAAGTCAACGTTGTCAGCGGCGACAACCTGCCCTAAATTAAGAAATGCAAAAATTAAAAAATCGAGATGTCTCTGCGAGGAAAAAAATGGCTTATAAAGAACGCCGATTATCAAAAAAAACTCTTTCAAAAATTGCTTGAGAACCGCAACCTGAACGAGGATTTTGAGATGGAGGATTTTCATGACCCGTTTCTGTTTTCTGAAATGAGAAAAGCGGTGGACAGGATCGATAAAGCGATAAAAGATAGAGAGCGCGTAATGATCTTTGGAGATTACGACGTTGACGGCATAAGCGGTACGGCGATTTTAATGCATACATTAAAGGAAATCGGGGCAGAGGTTTCCTGCAGGGTCCCCAACAGGCTGGACGACGGATACGGACTTTCAGAAAAATTCATAAAAGAATTCGAAGAAAAAAGGGTCGGATTGATAATAACCGTCGATTGCGGCATTTCCGGGAAAATCCCCATAGCTCTCGCGAAAGAAAGAGGGATAGAAACGATAATAACGGATCATCACACAATCCCCGCGGAATTCCCATCGGAAGCCTTCGCGATAATTCATCCGAAACTGGCGGATTGTGGTTATCCGTTCGAGGATTTGACCGGAGCGGGAGTCGCGCTGAAATTGGCTCACGCGCTGATACAAACAAAAATTGATCTCGAAAAAAGGAAAGATTTTCTTGAATCATTGTTGGATCTTGCGTCTTTGGGAACAGTCGCGGACCTGGGCCCTCTTTTGAACGAAAATCGCTTAATAGTAAAGAGGGGACTTAAAATACTCAGCAACACAAGATGGGCGGGTTTGAAGAGGATAAAAGAGTTGGCAAACATAAAAGATGGCGATTCGGTGGACACATACAACATCGGATATCATCTGGCTCCCAGAATAAACGCCGCGGGAAGAATAGGTGACCCATACATACCGCTTTTGCTCTTGCTTCAAAGAGAGTTAACGCCTCAAACACAATCTTTGGGAGCATCCCTGGAAAATCTGAACAAAGAAAGGCAGAAGATGACGGAAACCGCTTTGGAAGAAGCGGAAAACATCCTCTCCTCGCCGGAAGATCAATTCATTCTGATAGCGCAAAACCCTGATTGGCACGTCGGAGTTTTGGGTCTCATAGCGGGGAAGCTGGCGGAAAAACACGGCCGCCCCGCGATAATAATGCAGGATTTCGGAGACATGCTAACGGGATCCGCGAGAAGCCCGCAATACTTTAACATCATAGAAGCGATCACCCATTGCAAGGAACACCTCTCCGGTTTTGGGGGGCACGCGCAAGCGGCCGGATTTAATGTGAAAAAGGAAAATTTACAAGCCTTCAAAGAAAAGATTTCAAATTTCGCAAAGAAAACACTCAGAGGAAAGGAATTGAAATCCGTCCTTGAAATAGATTGCGAGATTAAGGAGACTGAAATCAGCCACGAAACAATAGAAGAAATTCAAAAGTTGGCACCGTTCGGGATAGGGAACCAAAAGCCAACTTTTCTGATCAAAAAAATAGAGCCCCTTTTTATACAAAATGTCGGGAGAACCGCGAATCACATAAAATTTCAAGTAAGGATCGGGGGAAGACAGTACGGGGTTATAGCTTTCGGAATGGGAAAACTGGCGGATGAACTTCGCGGTTTGAGAAAACTGGATATGGTCTTTCATTTGGAGACAAACAGCTGGAACAACAAGGAAAGCATACAGCTGCAGGCTCTGGACTTTGGGGCTTGCGAGTAGTAAAATTCCCATGTATGAAAAAAATAATCGCCTCAATCCTCGTTCTCGTACTGACTTGCGCGTCAACGGTTTTAGCAAACTCCGCGGACTTGGAAACGAGCGGTTGGTACGAATACAATAATCACTCCGGATCCCACAGTTTTTCGCTTAGGTTTCCAACGGATTGGAAAGTCAAGACTTTCGGACCGGAGGAAAGAGGTCTTTTGCCGGAACGGGAGATACTCAGGGATCCCCCCATTTTGATAAGGCATTTTGAAGGGCATACATACAACGAGGTGATAACCCACTACATAACACCAACGATGAGTTTTGTGCAAGAACACGACTTTCTTTTTGAGACCCCGACGGAAGATATGATCGCGAAGGAAGTTTACTTTGTGAACAAGACAACAGGAGAGTCTATCAAAAAAATAATGATAAGAAGAGGTAGCCAGATCGTCGTGATCACGGAAAAATCCGACGACCACAAAGAAATAACGGACGCAATAACAAACTCATTCCGATTCACGGATGGATGGAAGGCACATATAGATTACGTCAAAAAACACACGTTCATAATCCCTGCCAACTATTCGGTGGAAAAAACTGACGAGAGAATAGTTATAAAAAATGTCGCGGGAAAAGAGGTTTTCACAATAAAGGAAGACAAGATGATCGACCGCGCGCAGACACACATAACGAACGAAATAAGAGAAAGTTTTGAATTTTTCGATATACCGGTTTACAGCACATATCCATTCAAACATTTTATAGACGTGAGAGATAATCACCCGAACGCCGCGGCAATAAATGAACTTGTGGACAGAGGGATTATAGGAGGATATGAGGACGGAACGTTCAGACCGGATGACCCCGTAAACAGAGCGGAGTTAATAAAGATGATATTCCCCCCGATATTGGAAATCGTAATAAGCCCGAGGATATTTAGGAATTGTTTTGTAGACGCAAGGGGAGAATGGTTTGAATCCCAAGTGTGCTTCGCGAAAGCGATGGGGTGGATTGACGGTTATTCGGACGGAACTTTCCGCCCCGAGGAAAAAGTAAACCGCGCTGAAGGGTTGAAGATAATTCTGGAGGCAACAAAAGGAAGGAAGATAAGCCCGCATGAAACGTTAAAAAACGACAATGTAGAGGATATTTCAGAAGATTCTTGGTACGCGAAATATTTCATCCACGCGGACAACCGAGAACTTTTGGATAAACAACACGTGTCTTGGGATGAAGAAAAATACCGCTACTATCCCTCGGAAAAAATCTCCAGGAAAGAGGTAGCGGAAATGATCTTCAGAATAAAGTACCACTGATCTAAAAGGCCCCCAATTTTTATAAAACTAAAAAAGGCTGCGCTATGCGGTTTCCCAAAGGGGCATGTCCGAGTGAAAAACGGCTTGGTCAAAAACGAAGTTTTTGCGGTTTTCGCGAGGCCAAGGCAGGCTTTCCGCTGGAGAAAGCCGTCCGCCGGTGCCCCTTTGGGAAACCGCATAGCACAGCCTTTTAGATAAAACCCTTAAAAAAGTGGGTCTTTTTACTACTGAACAATTGAAAAAAAATCCGCCATTGGTATAATAAAAGCCTTTTTGTCGGCATTCAGGAAACGAAGGGGTTGACATAAAAGGAAAAGTATTTTAGAATACTGGAATACACAATAATTACCCGATGACAGACACGACCCGAAAAAACATTATAGACCTGATAAAGAGGAGTTCAAAAATCCTTGTACTGCCTTCATCCCCGCCGGACGGAGACTCGCTGGGAAGCGCGATAGCACTTTATTTGGTACTCAGAAAACTGGACAAAGAAGTGACTGTCCTATGTTCGGATCCCATTCCGGAACTGTACGACTTTTTGCCTAACATACAAGTGATAGGGGACAAACTCACATCCTCCAGCGATTTCATAATAACGTTGGATTGTCGCAGAAACAAAATCGAAACCATAAAAAGTTCCATCGAAAATGACAAAGTGAACATAATCATAAGCCCCGCCGACGGTCAAATTTCCGAACAGGATATTTCCTTCACAAAAGGTAAAGTGGATTATGATCTGATAATAACCGTTGATACGGCGGAATTGGGACAACTGAGGGATATTTACGAAAAAAACATCGAACTTTTCCATCAGATCCCGGTAATAAACATAGATCACCACATATCGAATACGCACTTCGGAAAGATAAATTATGTCGACGTGATGGCTTCCTCCGCGACTGAGTTGCTATTACCATTGATAGAGGATTTTGGCAGGGAGGAGGAAAAGGAATTGATGGATGAAGACATCGCGACGTTGCTTTTGACCGGAATAATAACCGACACGGGAAGTTTTCAGAACGCGAACACAACGCCGAAATCATTTGAGTGCGCGTCAGAACTGATAGCCTACGGAGCGAGACAGCAAGAAATAATTCAATACATCTACAAGACAAAACAGCTTAGCCAGTTGAAGTTGTGGGGTAGAGTTCTTTCAAAAATCCAAACCGATACACAGCACAGACTTGTGTGGTCAACCGTGAGCCAACAGGATTTCAAGGACACGGGGAGCATTGAAGACGAAACCGGGGATATAATCGACGAGTTGATGACAAACGCGCCCGGGGCGGAGATAGTCTTTTTGATAAAGGAAAAGAAAGACGGAAGTATATCAGTAAGTATAAGAACGACAACTCCGGCAATTGACGGATCAAAGATCGCGGAGATGTTCGGCGGAGGAGGTCATACGCAAGCCGCGGGATTCCGCCTTGAAAACACAAATCTTCGAGACGCGGAATACGAGATAATAAAAGCCGTGAAGGGATATCAGAAGGAAAGATTGAACATGATAGAAGAAAAACCGAAAGAAACAAAACCTTCAAAGAAAAAAGAAAAAATCAAATTCATACCCGGCAAACCCGGCAAAAACGAAGAAGAAACGGAGATCAAACCCGGAATAACGTACAGGTTCGAAGATTAAAGAGCCCTCATTATTTCATCCGGAATATCAAAATTGCTATAAACGTTTGAAACATCGTCATCGTCTTCCAGCAGGTCAATAAGCTTCAGGACTTTTGCGG
>PXEC01000161.1 GCA_003566255.1 Candidatus Peregrinibacteria bacterium
AACGCGTTGAAAATTTTGCTTCGAAAGTTGGCGGAACGTGAAACTGCAAAAACGCCGGAAAAAGAACCCGTCGGAGCGATGCGCGAAAAGCCAAAAAAAGACAGTCCCGGGACCGTGTGTTCGCATAAGCAGCAGCCCGTCGCCGGAGACTGGAATGGTAACGGTTCACGCAAAAAAGACGTCCCCGGGACCGTGTGTTCGCATAAGCAACAAGCGGGCGACAAAAACGGTGCAGTTTCATTCAAAAAAGGAGAACTGCAAGCACCAACTCTCGCCATTCCGCATTTCGAATCCCGCTACATCAAAGCACAAAAAAAACGAGCCCTCCTTGCCCGACACAACCACACCTGCGCTTATCCGAACTGCAAAAACCCGCACGATGTCATTCATCACCGCACACATTTCTCCTTCGCTCGCAACCACAAAAACATCATTCCTCTCTGCAAAACCCATCACGAGTTTGCGCATAACGGATTAATCGCGCATGAGTTGAAGCCGGCGGCGGCGTGGAGATTAAATTTGGAAGGCAAGCACAGTTTCGCGGACGCGGTTTGCGCGGGAAAGAGAACGCCAAGGCGGGGAGGCTGAATCTGGAAGAGGCAAGCAAAATTTCGCGGACGCGGTTTGAGCGGGGAAGAGAACGCCAAGGCGGGGCGAGTGAATTCGGAAGAAGAAACAAACTTCGCGGACGCGGTTTGCAAAGAAGACGCCAGGTTGATTCGTGGGAAGTTGATAAACCTTATGGGCAGGATCGGCCACATGTCCACTTTTAAAAAATCCTAAAATGGTACCTGACCCCATTTTCGTAGCTTGCCTATGCCAAAAAAAACAGGGCGGAAATGGTACCTGACCCCGTTAAACGGGTTGGCCGTCATGGGGTTTTTGTTCGCCTTTTTTGACCAGTGCGAGCATCTTTTTGTTGATGACGCCGGTCTTGTAGAGGAGGGCTCCGTAAATCATTGCTCCAATCGGAATCAGTACGAATACATTCCAGTTTCTTATGTAAGAATATGTTGGGTCTTGCAGGTAATACACGGCGGCTCCCATCGCAAGGGCGGAGAAGACAATTTTCCCAAGATTGCCGAAGTTTATGCTGAAATCCAGGTAGCGGCGCGCTACGAAATATGTAAGCACCAGGATTATAAACTCACTCAAGACGCTTGTTACGGCCGCGCCGCGGAATCCATAAATCGGGATTACCACTATATTCGCGATAATGTTGAAAATCACGCATGCGCCGTTGATGTAAAGAAGTTTGCTCTGCTTTTTTACCGCCAATAAAATAAACGCGAAAAGAACATTCAAAAACTGGAACAGCAGGGCGAAAAGCAGTATCTGCAAGGCTATATCGGATCCGTAAAATCCTTCGTCAACACGGCTCATAAATTCCGGCGTACTGACAACAAATATCAACGGATAGGCCAGGATGACGCCGCCCACAACTATCGGGATCGCAAGAGATGCCAAAAAATCGAAAGCGTATCGGATTATTTCCCTATACCTTGTGGCCTTCTCCTTCAAAGACTTCGTCAAAACCGGCAAAACGGAATTCATGAAGTAAAGAGGAAGAATCGCAAAGTTTTCCAACATCTTCATCGCCACGCCGTAAACACCAACTTCCTCCTGTCCCCGCATTACGGAAATCAAAATCGAATCTATCCTGAAATATATCGTGTTGAGAATTAAAGCTATTCCGTAAGGCAGAGACTTTACCATTACTTCCTTCCACAAATCCAGATCAAAACGGTACACCAAAGGCGTAATCTTTCGCACATAGTGGTTCGTCATGAAAACCATCGCCAAATTCCCAACTATCCCCGCAAAAATCAGCATATAGAAGCCGGTTTCCGTATTCGTAGGAAAGCCCCAAAAAACAACATAAACCATAAATCCCAGCGAAACCGCCTTGCCCAGAACAGTCGCAATGGAAGCAATCTCCATCTTCAATTTCACCTGAAGCACGCTTGTTATCGTTCCGTTTATTATCGCTAAAAATACTGTTAAAGATGCCAGCGCCACACCCATCGGGATTCTTGTGTCGGCGTAGGCCGGGATCAAAAATACGGTGATTATGGCCGCGATCATAGTTAGGATGACCAAAATTGTTCTGAGCGAAAGAATATTCCCTATTATCTTCGGTATTTCCTCTTCTTTCTCCGACATATCACGCACCGCGATTGTGAAAAGTCCCAGATCCGCGGCTATCCCGAAAAACGCCAGAAGTTCATAAATGATCACATATTCTCCGTATCCCTCCAGGGAAAGGTAAGTAGTGGTGATTTTGACTACCAGAAGCCCCAAAATAGCAACGACGAACTTGCCGGCCACTTGGGCCATGGTATTTGACAGAATTTTTCTGGCAATGGACATGAATCGGCACTTACGGTTATACTGGCACGCGTTAATCTACATTTTTTTATGCATGAAATAAAGGCTCGGCTCAAGGAAATTAAGGCGCTCGCGGAGCAGGGTGTGAAGAAGGTTGATTTGCCCGCCAAAAAGGACGAGATTAAGCGGCTTAACGAGGAGATGCAGGAGGAAACTTTTTGGAACGATAGCGATCACGCGCAGGAAATCAGCCGTAAAGCCGCGAATCTGGATAAATTGATTAAAACTTGGGAGGGGTTGTTTGAGGAAATTGAGGAACTTATCGGGTTGCTGCCGGAGATTTCTCCGGAGAAGGATCCGCAGGCCGCCGAAGAATTCAGGCAAATGGTGGACGCGCTGGAGAAGAACTGGCGCAAGCTTGAGATTTTTACTTTTTTGGGCGGGAAGTACGATGAAAACAACGCCATTTTGAATATTCACGCGGGGACCGGGGGGACGGACGCGCAGGACTTTGCGGAGATGCTGATGCGGATGTATTTGCGATACGCCGAGCGCATGGGGTTTGAGGCACTTGTTTTGGATAAGTCCGATGGGGAAGAAGCGGGAGTAAAAAGCTGTGTTTTGGCTCTGCGTGGCCAGTTTGCTTATGGATATCTGAAAGGCGAAGCCGGTGTTCACAGGTTGGTTCGCTTGTCCCCTTTTAACGCGAAGAGAACCCGAGAAACTTCTTTTGTTTTGGTAGAGGTTCTGCCGGAAATTCATCGCTCTCAACAGGTCCATATCTCTTCCGATGATTTGAAAATCGATGTTTTCCGAGCAGGGGGCAAGGGCGGCCAGAGTGTTAATACTACCGATTCGGCTGTTCGCATAACTCATCTCCCGACGGGGCTTGTTGTTTCTTGTCAGAACGAACGAAGTCAGTTGCAGAACAAGGAGCAGGCGATGACTATTTTGAATGCGCGCCTGGTGAATTTGATGGAAAAACAACAGGCAAAGGAGTTATCGGATTTGAAGGGCGCTACCACGGAAATCGCTTGGGGAAATCAGATCAGGTCTTATGTTTTGCATCCTTATAAAATGGTGAAAGACCACCGCACCGGATATGAAGAAAGTAATCCCGATGCCGTTCTGGACGGGGAGCTGGACGGTTTTATTGAAGCGGAGCTGAAGAAGGTTTGAGGGGGGGTTCTTGCAATCGGGCGTCACGATGTTTATGATTAGCGAGACTGTTATAAGCGCCACGTCGGCGAATTAGCGTGGAGGCATATCTATACATCGGGCTCACTTAAAAAAATTATGGCTAAGCTTAAAATAATTACGGGGGTGGATGATCCAATTTTGCGGGCGGTCGCGGAGCCCGTGGAAAAATTTGATGCCGGTTTGAAGAAATTGGCGAAGCGGATGAAGGAGGCGATGGTCGAGGCAAAAGGGCTTGGAATAGCGGCTCCTCAGGTGGGGGAGAGTGTCCGTTTATTTTTGACGGTTCTGAATTATGACACTTCTAATGAATCAGTTTTGGCGATGGTGAACCCTCAAATAATTGCTCACGGGAATGAGGAAGTTTTGGGAGAAGAGGGCTGTTTAAGCGTTCCCGGCGTTTACGATAAGATTCTTCGTTATTCCGATATATCCGTGGAATTTTTTGATCTTGAAGGAACGAAGCATGTTTTACAGTTATCCGGCTTAAACGCACGTGTGATTCAGCACGAACTCGATCATTTGAACGGCGTGCTTTTTGTTGACCGAGTCAAGAACAAAGACACCGCCAGCGGGGTTGTGATGTGAGGGTGGGTTATCTAATTCCTCTCATAAACTCCAGAAATGTTCTTACGCACTCTGTGTATAGACTTGCGCTTCCGCTTACTTTGGGAGGTTCTTCTAAAGGATTGTATTCATATATTACATTACGTCCCCCTTCCGTATTGTGATCTAGCCTTATGTAGTCTCCTTCGAATACGAAAGCCAACTTTTCATTTTCGTTTTTGACGTTTAGCGCATCTTCACTTGCCATAAATATTTCTATTGGTCCGTTGGGTGTTTCTACTTCCATACTTCTTGCTCCCGGTCCAAGTCTTATGCTTCCATCTCCTTCAATTCTTCCCCTGACTCCACTTCTATAATCGGGGTTAAGTATCGGAAATATCCTTTTCATTTCCTCCCTTAGATCTCTCGTTGCTTCTATTGCCTCCTGGATTTCTTGAGGTGTGTTTGGTTGAGGGGGAACAAGGCTTGGCCCCCTCGATACTCCGTTTGGTGACATGATGGTTTTGGTTAATTGATTATAAATTTTTTATAAATTTTCTCTTACTAACCTCCTGAGAGTTGGTAAGGGTATTCTATCCTCTCCGCTCAGAGCTTGTCCGGGAAATCTTTCTCTGTATATTTTTTCGATAATTTCCTTTGAACATCCGAATAAATATTCTTCTCTGTATTCCTCATCAAGTGCCGTTTTGATGTGAGGATTGTTTGTATCCCTTTGTTTTCTTTCTCTCATCGCCGTTACTTTTTCAACAATATATTCTGCTGTTTTCTCGGGTCCATCCTCACCTAACCGGTGATCTGCCGCTCTATCCATTTCGTCATTGGTTGGAACGGGGAGTCCGGATTCTTCAAACATGCTTTGTGCTTCACGTTTTGCTTCAACCGATAATCCGTATTTCCCTTCGCTTAACACCAAATTTTCTGCTCCGACTTCCGCGGAAAGATTCATCCTATTATTTATGTATTCTCCTGTGTTCGGAGATCTGTCCGATGTTTCGACTTCTTCCGAGGTCTGTTTGCTTACTTCCATATTAATTGGTTTTTGTGTTAGTTTAACAGCCTTTTTTCGCTATTTTCTCCCGAGTTTTCCTACGAATACCAATGTACTTTTGTCTCTTAGGGTGAGGATATTCTCGTGATGCTCCATCTTCCGTTGCTGTATGTGGCGTTATGATCTGTTATTGACTGATAACCCTGAGCAGGGTTGTATAGTAAAGAGTCTTCTCTTTGGAGGCAGATCCATCCATATTCTTCCTCCTCGGCTTTCTTAAACCGCACCCATATCCTATCCCTGTATTCCACAATTCCATTTATTTCTAACTCATTAGCAGCAAATGCAAGTTCGTATGTTTTTATATTGCCGTCCTTAATTACCGTTATTCTATTACTTGTTCTTACTTCATCGATATTCGGATGAAATCTCGGGTCACTTTCTAGTGCGTCTACCAGCTCCCGTGCATCTTCAAGATCTTGTATATTGTTTATGGTTGCTATGTCTACTCCAGCATCTCTTGCTGCTTCTACTGCGGTTTCTGCGACTTCAACCGCATTTTTGTAATCTTCAAAGGAGACATTGTTGGTGGATATGTCAGGAAGGGCATCTATTGCGGTTTCTGCTGCAACTTTTAATCTATTCAGTCCTGCTATTTTCTCTTCAGCGGCTCTCAGTCTGCCTATACCATCTATGTTGTCTTCACCCACTCCTGCGTCTGTCGCTTCAGTTACCGCTCTTCGTGCTGTTTCTACATCGTCTC
>PXEC01000059.1 GCA_003566255.1 Candidatus Peregrinibacteria bacterium
CCAATAAAACGTCTCCGTTTTCTATCATTATTGTCTTTTAGGGCTTCATGCCGCATTTTTCCTGTGCCAGAAGCATCAAAGCCTTCCTCATGTAAAATTCTCCGTGTATGGGAACGAGGTACTTGGGTTTGATGTAATTGATCATTCTGACAAGTTCGTCTCTGTTTCCGTGACCCGATGTATGAACATCCATCAAGGCGTTGTGAATTACATTCGCTCCCAGCTTTGTGAGCCGGTTGATGACCGTGTGGATAGGCCTTTCGTTCCCGATTATCGGAGATGATGACAAAATTATGGTGTCTCCTTCTTTGATCTTTATGTGAGCGTGTTCGTTCGCGGCCATTCTGGCTAGAGCGGATATGGCTTCTCCTTGCGACCCCGTTGTGATTATCAGAGTTTTTTTGTCCGCGACGTTTTTATATTTTTTAATTTCACTGACAAGTTCCTTTGGGAATTTGAGATATCCCAGTTCCGAAGCGATTTTTATGTTCGTTAGCATGCTTCGGCCGCTTACAAAAACTTTTCTTCCGTTTTTTGCCGCCGCGTCCAGAAGCTGTTGAATTCTCCCTATCTGGCTGGAAAAAGAGGCCACAACTATTCTTCCTTCCGTCTTCCCCACGATTTCGTTTAAAGTTTTTTGAACTTCTCTCTCCGAGATGCTGTGCCCGGGCTTGAGCGCGTTTGTGGCTTCGCAAAAGAGTGCCAAAACGTTTTGTGTTCCGAGTGCTTTCATCTTTCCTATCTCCGCGTGGTGCTGACTTCCTACCGGAGTGTCGTCAAACTTGAAATCTCCGGTATCAACAACCTTCCCGACAGGAGTATCAACAACTATTCCCACACTATCCGGTATAGAATGCGCGACTCTGAAAAACGAACATGTGAATTTCCCCAGTTTTATTTTTTCTTTCGGGTCAATAACATTGAACTTCGTCATTCTTTCCTGTTTGAATTCTTCCGTTCTTCTCTTCGCGAGCCCTATTGTGAGCTTTGTCCCGTAAACAGGGGGAAAATCCAATTTTGGAAGAATGTACGGAATTCCTCCTATGTGGTCCAAATGTCCGTGCGTCAACACAACTCCTCTTATTCTCTTTTTATTCGCTTCCAGATAGCTCGTATCCGGAATTACGTAATCTATTCCCCTCATGTCTTCATCGGGGAATTCAAATCCCATGTCCAGGATTACAATGTCGTCCTCGTATTCCAGTGCCAGCATATTTTTCCCGACTTCATCCAATCCTCCCAGCGGAATCATTTTCAGTTTTCCTCTGAGAACCGGTGTGGGTTTTAGTGTCGGGGAAGGAGCGGAAGTGTGTCCGTCCGATTTTGTTTTTGCCTTTTTAGGGCTACCTTTATGTGGGGCTTGACCTCCTTGTTTTTTCGGCTTTCCTCCGTGTTCGGGATCCTTCCTTTTTTGTTCGTGCGGTTTTTTGCCGTGCTTGTCTTGTTTCCCGTCTTTCCTTTTTTTACCGCTGTGTTTTTTGTTCCTTTTTTCACCTTTGGTGAAACTTTTCCCCTTATTCGGGGGTGCGCTTTTTTTGGATTCTGAGCTGGAACTTCCTTCTAGAGCTCTTTCCATCCACGCGTCTAACTTATCCATTTTCTTCTTTATTACCTGTTAACTATGTTTTTGACCGCTTACCTGCTACAATTGTATCACACAAATATGGATAAGAGAAGTAAAATAGCAATTTTGGGGTTTGGAATCGAAGGGAAGGCGATGCTTCGCTATCTCATGCGGTACGGGTTCCATGACACTACTGTCTGCGATGAAAACGTGGATTTGAAGTATGAACTTCCCCACGGTGTTTCCTCAATTCTGGGTCCTCATTATCTTGAAGACTTATTGTCTTTTGATGTTATATTTCGGACTCCGGGAATTCCTTTCCTTCATCCGCAGATACAGATCGCCAAACAGAACGGCGCGCTGGTCACAAGCGTCAGCAAGTTTTTTATTGAGCATTGTCCGTGTCCCATTATCGGGGTTACGGGGACCAAAGGAAAAGGGACAACCTGCAGTCTTATTTTCGAAATGCTTCGAAGAGGACGCAAAAAAGCGAATAAAAATCTGTTTTTGGGGGGAAATATAGGGAATCCTCCTGTCGAATTTCTGCATAAACTGAAAGGAGATCATCTTGTGGTCCTTGAATTGTCCAGTTTTCAGTTGCAGGATCTTGAAAAAAGTCCGCGGTATGCCGTTTTGCTTAACACGACTTCCGATCATCTGGATTATCATGTGGATACCGGCGAATACATGCGGGCGAAAGAGGGAATTCTGGCAACCCAACATGAAGGATGTGTCGCGGTTTTGAATAAAGATTATGAGTACTTCAATCATTATAAGGCACTTGTTAAAGGGGATTTGAAACTGGTCAGTGTTGAGGGGAAGGTTGATGATGGGGCTTTCGTCAAAAAAGATGAGATCTTTTATTCAAAGAACGGGGAGGAGAGCAAGATTGCGGATATTTCCGATGTTCAGCTGGTCGGGTCTCATAATTTGGAGAATGTTTTGCCGGCGATAGTCATAGCGAAGGAGTTTGATATTTCCGATAAGGATATCCTCGCTGTTATAAAATCGTTTAAAAATTTGCCTTACAGATTGGAATTTGTTCGAGATTTTAACGGAGTCAAGTTTTATAACGATTCTTATTCCACAAATCCGGAGACCTCAATGGCGGCCGTTGACAGTTTTGACGAACCGACGGTTCTGATCGCCGGAGGGCATGACAAAGGCGCGGATTATGATGAATGGGCTTTAAAAATTCTTACTAAACCAAATTTGCATACCGTTATTTTGATCGGGGATACCGCGGAAAAAATGGAAACTTCTTTGTTTAACGCGGAATCAAAACTTGGAGATGCCGAAGGATCTCCCACCAAGATTTTGAGAAGGAATTCAATGGAGGATGCTGTTGTTGATGCTTACGCGGAATGTGAAGATGGAGGAGTTGTTGTTTTGTCTCCCGCGGCCGCGAGTTTTGGACTGTATGAAAATTACAAAAAACGCGGCGATGATTTTGTTAAATGGGCAAAAGCTTTGCGCTGATTTCTATTGCAGGGTGTCCGAAGTCATTTGTGACAAGTCCGCTCCGTGAAGGATTGTTTCATATGTGACAACTATGTCCGCTCTGTCTCCAAGGTAACTGTTGAGTTCCGCAGTGCCTTGGTCGGCTTTTATTACTCTGGTTATCATATCGGCCATTTCTCCACGCTTTAGATCCGCTCCGAAAGCCGTTATTGTAAAGGGGATGTAATTTTTGGCGGATGCGTATTCAACGGCGTTTCTGTACCAAGGGTCCCCGTCTTAGTTATATGGAATCCCGAATCCCATAAAAGTTATTTTTAGCGCCTCAACAAAATTTACGTTCTGTCCGGGTCTGAAGTTTCCGTCTGCGTAGCCTTGGATCCATCCTTGGGCTTTCCCGTAACAAATGTAAGGAGTGTACCATTGCCCCGCGGGGACATCTTTGAAGCAGTTTTCGTTTTTATGATTGTTGAAGACGGACTGATCTTCTCCGCGGTATTTTGCCGCTCCCTCCGCGACTATTTTCATCATTTCCGCGCGGTTAAGTGTTGTGTTCGGGCGGAAAGTTCCGTCGGGGTGTCCGTGAACAATGTCTTCCTGTGCAAGATATTGAATTCCTTTGTGGTAGGTTTCCGTTGCGGGCACATCCGGGAATGTGGCTGCTGTGGCCATGGTTACCGCCGTTAGTGTTAATATCGGCGTAACTGTTGTTACAAAAAGCGTTCTCCTCATTGCCTTCGAAATTGCTTTTTTCATTTTGTAAATTTTAGAACTTGATTGAGTCCAAGAGCTTATCCAGTGAGCTTTCCCAATCTTTATAGGCGGTGATCACAAATACATTTTCGTCATGTTCAAGAACGATTTGCGTTTTTTCCGTTCCGCAAGGCGATATGTGTTCTGTAATCTCGCCGGATCTCTTTGTTGCCGGAACGCCATCAACTGTTGTTTGTACGGTATTGCCACTGATTCTGAGCTCAAGATCGTCCAATTCCTGTTCCAAAGTTGCTTTACTGATAAAAATGTGTACTGCCGGGCAGGTTTCGTCTTCTTCAATCATGCTGATAGAGTCGCTTTCTTCTCCCGTTGCCCCGCCTTTTTCTCTGGATACAATTATGCTGTACTTGTCGGGGCTGTAGTTAAAAGAAAATCCGTATTCGGCATTACTATAAATGGCTTCCTCCTCCTCAATTTGAACCTCACCCGTTTCAATGTATTCAATCAATCTGTCTATGATCACGACAAGCTCCGCGCGGTTAACACTGTTGCTCGGACGGAAGGTCTGGTCGGGATAACCCTGAATAATTCCTTTCTCGACCAAGTTTTCAACAGCTTCCGTGTACCATGCATCGTCCGGAACATCCGCAAAAAGTTTAGACGCCCCAAACGCCGCGGTGGATCCCAAAAGTGCCCCCACCAAGAGAACTATTAGAGTCTTTTTCATATAAAAGTGATTAGAAAATAGTGAGTGAAAGCTAACACAAATGTTTTTTTGTTGCAACCGTTCCGCGTCGTCTTCCGCGTCACGCACGTCTTCCGCACGTCCGTTCAGCACGTTTCTTCCACCTCCCCACCGCACTTGTCCCGAATTCCACCGCCGTCGCTGGTTCTTCCGCATGCCGTCTCTTTCGCATACCGTCTTCCGCGTCACGCACGCCCGTTCAGCACGTTCGTTCCGCACGTTTCTTCCGTCCAGCCCGCGCCCGCCGCTCCTGTGAAAAGCTGTCTCGGGACCGTGTTTCCGGTATTCGCACGCCTCGCCTATTTCTCGATCTGGCTCCCACATGAAAGTTAGTCCCGGGACCGTGTTTTTGTCGGCGCCTTTTTGTACGAACGCTTGTTTCCAATTCGTCCTCGCACATGAAAGTTGGTTCCGGGACCGTGCTTTTGTCGCCCCTGTTGCCGATTTTCAGCTTGACGGTTTTTCCATTCGGAATTTTTTCTTCCGCTTTCGCCGCAGAAAACATCTTCAGACGTGTCCGTGAAATTTGAATCAAAAATCTTCTGTTCCGTGACACAGACGGCGGATTTTTGCCATATTTTTAGTGATGTTTTTTATGCCCGTCCATCACGCGCGCAAAATGTTGTATTTTCGCTTTTGCAAGCCGTTTTCGGCTTGTATTTCGATGTGATTTCTGCTAGTTTTTAGATGAATTCAAAACAAATCTCAATAACAAAAACACCCATGAACACACAAACGATTTTTCAGACTTCAAATCCGTTTGGAAACGCTCAAATCAGTAGCCGAAACTCTTTTTACCCCAAAACACGTGATAACGGCGACAAACAAAACTCCGACCGGAGTAAAAAACTACACAACGAGTTTGTTCAGGTAGCACAAGACATCAATCTGATGAAAAAGAAATTGATGTCACTTTTGCTGGAGATCTACAAACAGGAAATTTACAAAAATCACGGATGCTCAACAATTTACGAATACGGATTCAAGTATGCCCGACTGTCTCGCGAGGTCGTTCAGAAAGCGTTGAGAACGATGAAGCATTTGGAAGATAAGCCGTTTTTGAGGAACGCGATTGAATGTGAGGGGATTCATAAAGTCGCGGTGGTAGCGACGATCGCGACGAAGGAAACCGATGAGATTTTTGCAAAACACGTCCGAAACATGAGTAAACCGGCGCTTGTTGAACTGGCGAAGGAGATAAGGGAAAAGAAGAAAATGGAAGATATGGCGGAAAACGAAAACATGTTCGAGGTTGAAAACGCGGACGTGAAAGAGAACAGCG
>PXEC01000070.1 GCA_003566255.1 Candidatus Peregrinibacteria bacterium
CACCCATTGGATCATTTGAGGAAATCCCGGAAAAAGAAGACGCGAATCCGTACTTTGAGGAGGATGTCACGGATTTAAGATAAATTCCCGGAGGAAAACTGTCTCTGGCATCGTCATGAGGAAGGGAAATCACATCTTTATTGAAGTTTTGTTTAAAAATTACAGAGAGAACAGGTGTGCCCGCCCTTTCAACCGTCAAAACAAAATCTCCGGTCAACAGATTTTCGGAACGGGGTAAAGACAGCTCAAAAGCGGTGTCGTTTAGGGTGACCCGCCCGAACTTATCTATATGGACTTTGGTCGATTCGCCGCTTCTGACAAAAACCCCATCGTCATTCATATCAAACTCGAAGGGAACGCCGCCCGGGGAAAGTTTCTTTACATATATTCCTTCTCTTTCTTCCGGATCTTCGTCATCCTCAAGCAAAATAAGAGGAGTGTCCGGCTTCGGGACCAAAAACAAATCCGCAAGCGGAGTATTTGAAAGACCGTCGGAAAAAGCGATTTTTTGATATGGAAAGGAAGACGTGGCGGGAACGGCATTTGTTTCTATAAGAGGTTCCAGGATTTCGATATGTCCGAAAGCATCCACTCCAAAAAGTCTTTTACTGTCATGAGGGGTTGCGGTAACGGCGGCCAATGCCTGGACCTGCCCGCTGAATAATAAGGTTTGAGCCAAGTTGCCTTTGTCTCTGACATTGCCGAAAGCTCCGCCCAAAAGAGATACATATAAGGAGCGCGGGGAAAAATCCTCCACATCTTCGGTAGTCAGGCGTTTTGTTAGATCGAAAGAAAAAGTGGCCGTTTCAAGTCCCTGAGCTTCAGCTATAACATTGACCTTGCCGGACATCGGACTTAAGTCTATGCCGGTCTCCGCGATACCTTCAGAACTGGTCACCGATGGGGAATCAAACTCTATGAGGCCTTCGGTTGCTTCAGTTGTTTTAAAAGAGACTTCAATATCCGGACCGTCCGTGACACGATTGCCGTGTCTGTCCAAAATCTCAGCGAAAATCTTTGTCGAGTCGCCGCCCAAACGGAGCCGCGCCGGCTCGCCCGCGACGGTTTTGAAATTTATAGTATCGGACGCGAAACCGGGAACATCCACAAAAATCTCAACATCTCCGGCAACAGTGGAGGAACGGAAAGTGACATTGGCGGGATTAAGACTTCCACGGTCCATGGTCTCCGGCGGTCTTGGGGAGAAATGACCAAAAGAGGGGTTTGAAACCCTGAAATTAACGGGGCCGTTATATTGGGTTAGAACATCATTGCCGCGCATCAGGCTCAGACCGATTCTTGCTATTGAACTACCGTCGGCGGGAATGGACTTGGTTTCTTCAAAATTCCTGTCCAAAACAACGCCCTCAATTCTGACCGCGTCCAACAAAGTAAAGTTTGCGGATATACCTATATGTTCTTCAAAATCAATGTCTTCCATATCTTTATCCATCAACAATTCTTCAAGCTCAAAATCCGTAAGAACCGCGACCAGAGAGGCCTCTCCGCTGATATCCCCGGAAAAAAGCTCAATTTCCGCTTTTCCCTCAATTGTGGGAACTTGGAATCCCTGTATGCCTTTGTGCATGTCCAACCTGTTGTCCAAGCGTAAGCCCCTTTCCGGGAACAAAGAGATCATGCTGAAATCATTGTCCGCCACATTGCCGAATTCATCCTTTATGACAATCTTAAGGTCGGTTGACGATTTTCCGTTGGCGACCAAGACATAAGAATCCGCCCGTATTTCAAGGGACGCGGGCGGACCCGCTTCAAGATAAAGAATCTCTTCCACCGGAGGATAGGACGTGTCAACGGATGTTCCGTCACGGGTCAGAACGTCCGCCCGCAACTTAAACATCCCGGTCTTTGTCCCGGAGCGAAGTGAAACGGTGGCCGTACCGTCAACCAAACGGGAAACATCTCCGTCCACAAAAGATAAAAATTCGCCTACGGGCTTTCCAACATTCACATCCTCAACGGAAAAGCGTAAACTTCTGTTCAACCCGGTCGCGAGACCCCCGTCCTCATCAAAAACCTGCACCTCCACTCTCATAACGGATTCACCATCCGCGACAAAAGAAGGACTTTGCCTTTCAAACACTTCTTCTTCCGGGGTGCCTCCTTCCGCGCGTATCGCTTCCAACAATTCATCCATTCCCTCAATTTCATCATGAGTATAAGTGAGCATTCTCAGCTCCCTGTTTGTCACAAGAACCTCCAGAGAGTCGGGCTGAAGCCCCGGAGCTTCGGCGGAGAAGGTCACACTTCCCGCGTTACCGGTCTTAACAAGCCCAAAAACCGCGACTCCGTCCACCAAAGGTTTTTCATCCGCGTCAGAAAAGGCGAAAGGCGGATTTTCATCGCTTTGTTCAACACTAAGGCTTACCGTCACACTTTCCGGGCTTCCGCTCAAAACTTTTACGGAAAAAGGTTTTCCCTGTGTTGAATGGACGGTCGTGGGAGAGATTTCTATTTTAAGTTCATCTTCGGGAACACCGGGAGCTCCGGTGCGGGGCTCTTCATCATCGGGGCGCGGAGAAGTACACAAGTCCTGAGTACCTGCGGGAGACATGGAGAATCCGGATATAAACGCCATCAATTCTTTGAGAAAATCCCAGAGGGGAACGGATTCAAATTCATCTTCCGGAGGTGGAGGAGTGACAACCTCTTCATCGTCAACGACATCATCCACAATTTCATCCTCATCCGTGAAAAACTCCATAAGAGGATCAAACCGAGGATCCTGCTCTTCCGGCAGATCAAGATTGAAATTCAGATCAAAATGGTCTTTTTCTCCGTCAAAAACAAGGTAAGCCGCCTCATATCCGCCGGTCTTGCCAACGTAAGGATTTTTTGCGGCATTAAGATAATGCTTCAACACATACTCATGTTTTTCATCTATATTTAGAGCGCCCCACTTCAGCGCATCATAGACTTTTCTTTCGGAAGCGATTTTCAGATCAAAACCGTCCGGAGGATTATCCCTTACGCCACTGACCGCGGGCAAAAAGTGATTATTATAGATCTCATTTTTTATTTGGAGGGGAGTATATTCTCCAGGTTGCGTATCGGGCCCGAATATCCTGTAACTTCCGGGAATCAACGCAAGCTCCGCCGCTTTTTTATCCAGTTCAACTTTCAGATTGTCAAAAGAGGGGATCGTATCGCTATCAAAAAGGTTTATGTAATCCACCCGATGTCCCCGTCCGGGATAATAATGAGAAAAGTCTTCTCTGGGATTTACGGGGGATATTGAAGCCGCCGGAGGATCGTCACGGGGGTCGGGAACGCTTTGAAAATAAACGTATCTGGGGTTATCTATAGGGAGACTTGTGGTCGTGCCGGAACGGAATTGTTCGGACAAGGTGTGTCCCGTCGGTTCATTATGAAGGATCATACTGGAAACAGTCTTATCCTTATAGTAATGGGGAGTTACTCTCAGCACGATATCTCTGTCAAATTTATCGCCGTACTGTTCTCTGAAAGATTCAAATCCGAAAGGCACATTATAAACCGATTCATGCGAAAACATCTTCCGGGCGATCTCATCCACAAAAGGTGAAGGAATTCCGAAATCCGTGGACGCCTCGGCAAAATCATAGAATTTTGTTTCATAGACACCGTCATCGTTCAGGTCTCGCCACTCATAATCTCTTATCCCGCTGCCGGTGTTGTCCATTCCATCAAACAAACCGTACCTATCGGAAAAATCTTTCAATGTCACCAAAGGATCACTGTTGAGGACTACCTGACTTGCGTCAATCTTATCCAAGCCTTTCCATATTTCATTTTTCGGATCGAAATCGCTGACCTGAGCTTCTTCATCGGTTTCATAATTGGCCGCGTCGGCAAGATTTCCACGTATAAAATCTCCGAACCCCTTCAGAAGTGTTCCATACATATCAATACTATAAGTGTTGCCGGATCCGCTTCTGGTAGAGGGGTCTAGAACAAACGGAAAATTGTTGTTTTCAAATTGGGGATATGGGCCGGAAGGCAATCCGGCATAACAGGAATTATAATAAAGACGATCAACATGAGTGTAAGGCATCCCCTCCGGGAACTGGAATATTTCAACGTTTTTTTCGTAGTCTTGAGGTCTGACGGAATTCGCGCCGTCATCGGTCACTTTTACTCTATCCGGGAATTTTCCGGTCTGCGCGATAGGGGCGGTGCTTCCCGCGGGATCAAAGACGGGCATCGTGGCGACCATTGGGAAGCATCGGTCACTGTTCCTGGAAGTTGAAGCGGCATTACATCCGGCGGAACTGTCGTATGCTTCTCCGTCGTATCCTCTTTCATCGTTTCCGTATAGAGTAAAGAGAGATCCTTTGTTCGGTTCTCCGGCCGGTCGCGGTTGGTCCGAGCGGTAAAGATTCCCGTAAAAAAGAGGATTCCCGAACATGGCGACAGAGAGTTGAGGCCTGTCCAAAACCACAAAGATTCTTGCGTCCCCGGAAGGGTCCTCATCGCCCAAAAATCCGTCCTCATCAACCGTAAAAGAAAAATGTTTTTTCTCTTTTATTCCATCTCTGTAAAATTCAACACCTATATACCCCACAGCTCTTTCAATCTCCCCGATGCCCAGAGTATCAAGGGGATGAACTTCAATGGATTGTACCGGATAAGGTAGATTGTTTATTCTTTGAATCTTTTCTTGGGGAGTAAGATCTTCGTCATTATGAATATTGATGATTGTGTCCACCGCGTTGTAAGAATCCCGTATAGCTTGGTCAAAAGTGTGGGCGTAGCTTATACTTCTGCCGTTTACCGCGGTGATCACGTCACCTTCTTGAAGTTCCCGTTCAAAAGGCCCGATATAGTCGTCGTCATGGAAAGGATTATGCAAAAAAGCGGGAAACCCGGATTGAGTATTGTTTTCTATCACCGCGCCCGTTTCCATTATCCCTTGGGGATTGATTCTCCCGGCATAGCCCGTCCTGGCATGTAGTTCGGTGGGGGAGATCACTCTGGTATTCACTCCGCTTGTCACAAGTGGCACAGAGGTCATAAAGTTATCCGATCTGATAGAGCGGGTAAGTATGGCGTGTTTTGAAGGATCCGGATTCACGGACCCCAAATAGGGAGCGCACTGCTTCGCGCTTGTTATGACATCCGCGACGATCCCGTTCACATACATAACTGGATCTCTGCCGGGGATGTCCGGAGTATAGTGAAATCTGTAATAAACAGAGTCGGAGTATTCCGGAACAGCGCCGAGAACTCCCTCTCTTCTGACTTCCACTTCAAAAGGTTCCACTCCCGTGATTCTGCCCGCGTCGTTTCTACTCCAAAACTCCCCTTCCAAAACGGCATGCTCAAGGAGAGGAAGAGGTTCTTCAATCATTGAAACGACTTCGTTGACGCTCTTTTCAAGGGCATCATTCACACTGCGCAGATAAGTCTTATTGAATTTATCCTTAATACCGATGAGGAGAGGGATGCTGTGGACATCGGAAGTGGTGTAGCGTGCGGTGTAATCAATAAAATCGTTCAACCGTGAAAAATATCCTCCAAAAATCTCATGATACTCCATCAGACTTGAACGGATGATATGTTGAGTCATGATGTCCGGGATGTTTTCAAAGAGGTTATCCGACTGAACGGCCTCCGCGAATCCGGCCGGCGCGGCATCTTCATTTATAGGAAGGCCATCCTCAAAATCTTCCATTATCTCATCCATCAGTTCAGCCGCCCAGTATTTATTGAAACGGAAGTAAGCCAAATCCTCCAAGG
>PXEC01000160.1 GCA_003566255.1 Candidatus Peregrinibacteria bacterium
ATATCAACTTTCTGTTTCATAAAAAATTGGTTACAATCGCCTTGAAAAGTATCAGCAAATCACCAACAAAGCTTAAAATGAAACTGTCAAAACTGCAACTGGAAAACTTCAGAAATTACGAAAATTACACCTATGAATTCCCTTCCGACAAAAACTGCACCTTGATAGTGGGGGAGAACGGAAGGGGAAAAACAAATCTTTTGGAGGCGATACACATACTTTCTCTTGGTAAATCTTTCCGTGCGACGGTTCAGGATGAACTTGTAAAGTGGACCAACAGTTATTTGAGGTGCAGAGGGGAAATTTCATTTGATGATGAGACCACGGAATTGGAAGTTTTTTATGAACTGGAACCGATGAAGAAGAAGAATTTCAAACGAAATGGAGTCAGCATGAAAAACAGCGAATATATCGGGAGTTTTTTAACTGTGCTTTTTCATCCGGAAGATTTGAATATGCTTTATTTAAGCCCGTCTCTAAGGAGGAGATACCTGGATTCGGTTCTTTGCCAGACGGACAAGAAGTACCTGGAAGCCCTGATGGAATACAAAAAGGTCCTCAAACAAAGGAACGCGCTTTTGAACGAAATAAGAGAAGCTTCTTTTGAAGGAAGAAAAACGGATAAACTGGAAGAAAATCTCTCCGCTTGGGACTTGGAATTTCTTGAATTCGCGGATGTGATAATAAAAAAACGCACAGATTTTATAGAAACGCTTGAAGGAGAAATAGAATCCGCTTACCGGGCGATATCGGGAGGGGAAGAAAGTCTGAAAATAAAATATGAGCGCGGGCTGAAATATCCGGAGGAAGAAAATCTTAAAAACGCCAGGAAACGAGATGTTTTCAGAGCTGAATCAACAAGAGGACCGCACAGGGATGATCTGAAATTCTACATAAACGGAAAAGAAATAAGCTCATCGGCATCGAGAGGGGAGTTCAGGACGCTTCTCTTGGCGATAAAAATGGGGGAAATAAGCTACATACGGAACAAAACAGGCAAAAATCCGGTTTTACTGCTCGACGATGTCTTTTCAGAACTGGATGAAAAAAGAAAAAAGCATTTGCTAGACGTGATAAACGGCTGCCAGACAATAATAACGACCACGGATATAGGCGGAATCGGGGAAATAGCGGATGGGAGTAACCTGGTACAGATTGATTAAGGGGTAAAATTATGTTATAATAGGCGAAACAAAAACAAAAATAACTAAAAATGGAAAATTTTCCACAAATTGCGGGTTCAATAGCCCTGGCGACGATTCCCGCTTTAGCTTGGGGTTATATTTTCTATAAGAAGAAGCCGGAGGGAAAATACGCGACTGCCCTGACCTTTGTTGTTGGGGCCCTATCCGTATTTCCTATACTTCTATACAAGATGTCCTGGCAGTTTTTCCCTTGGATGAACGCCTTTAATTTCGCTAATCAATACACGGATGACATAATAGGATTCTCCAGTTTGATGATGTTGCCTCTCAGCGTGGTTATAACTTTCATGATAGTCGGGGCGATAGAGGAGGTGATGAAAATGTTGGCGGTTAGAAGCGTGGATAAAAACAGAATAAAGACAATAGATGACTCGATAGAGTTTTTCATCATTGCCGCTTTGGGATTCTCCTTTACCGAAAATATCTTGTACTTCTACAATATCTGGGTCATGCATGGCACGGGCAATCTAGTTTTACCATTCCTTTTCAGGTCATCCTTCTCAACATTCGCGCATCTGCTATTCTCCGGGATTTTGGGGTATTACTATGGAGTCGCGCACTTTGCCAAACCGATTTTGCAGGAAGAGATCAGAAGAGGCCGAAGACACAAAATTATTACGAAATTGCAGGAAAAATTCGGTTTTAAAAGAGAGAAGATGTTTTACAGGGGGAAATTGATAGAAGGGCTGATAATCGCAATAGGATTACACGCGTTATTTAATATTTTTCTGGAAATTGGGCTCACGTTCATGATCATAATCTTCCTGTTTGGAGGGAATGCCGCTCTAAATTATCTTTTCAATAAAAAAGAAAATCATAAGAACTACGGAAAACTATACGTAGATAACAGAAATCATCAGATCCCCGCGGAACCGGTCCCTATAAAACAAACTTCTTTGAACCCGGAAAGCTGATTTCTGTAATCACGAAGATTAAGACTTTTTACGGTTTTACCCCTTGAAAACGGAAAAAAAGTATGATACCTTTCACGCTTGCGTGATAGACGCGGGTTTAAGACGATTTTCTATGTCAAAAGACAGCATAAAAGTCAAAGGGGCAAAAATCCACAACCTCAAAAATATAGACGTGGAGATCCCCAAAAATAAATTCACGGTGATGACGGGACTTTCAGGTTCGGGGAAGTCTTCACTGGCATTCGACACAATATATGCCGAGGGACAAAGGCGTTATGTGGAAAGCCTTTCGACTTACGCCAGAAATTTTCTGCAGTTGGCGGAAAAACCGGATGTGGAATCAATTGACGGGCTATCCCCCGCGATTTCAATAGATCAGAAAAGCGCGCCCCGTAATCCGCGTTCAACGGTTGGAACAGTCACGGAAATATACGACTTTTTGAGGTTGTTATTCGCAAAAGTGGGGACTCCCCATTGTCCGGGATGCGGCAAAGTGATATCCAGGCAAAGTCCCCAGCAGATTTTGGAAGAAGTCTCCCTGATGGAGGAAGGAAGCAAAATCCTTGTTTTGGCACCGATTGTAAGAGATAGAAAGGGTCAACACCAGAAAGCTTTGGAAAAAGTGAAAAAAGAAGGATTTGTCAGGGTGAGGATAGACGGGGAAGTGTGTTCAATCCTGGACATACCGGAACTTGATGAAAACAAGAAACATAATATAGAAATTGTTGTGGACCGCCTTGTTATAAAGGATATCGGGAAGAAGGTCCAAAAATTGTCTTCGGGACAGGAAATAGACCTGCCGAACCCGAACAGGACAAGGCTTTTCGATTCAATTGAGACATCTCTCAAATTCGGCGATGGACTGATGCAGATCGTAAATCATGATACCGGAGAAACAAAGATATACTCGGAGCATTTCGCGTGTCCGGAATGTCAAATAAACGTGCCGGAAATTTCTCCAAGGAGTTTTTCTTTCAACAGCCCCCACGGAGCTTGCCCGGAATGTCACGGACTCGGGACAAAACTGGAAATAGATCCCAAACTTGTGATTCCGAATGAAAACCTGACCCTCGCGGAAGGCGCGATAATGCCTTGGTCAACTACAACATCACATTTGACCTGGTACAACAGAATAATGGAGAGCGTCGCGAGGGAACACGATTTTTCCATGAATGTTCCGGTAAAAAAACTGAAAAAAGAGGATCTGGACATGATTCTGTACGGGAACGGGGAGCAAAAGTACAAAGTGGAAATGAACAATGGAAACGGACAAGACAGGGCTTTTACAGGACAATATGAGACAAAATATGAGGGAGTTATTCCAAATCTGGAACGAAGATACATGGAAACGGACTCCGAATACGTAAGAAAAAAGATAGAGACATTTATGAGAATATTGGAGTGTCCGGCTTGCGAAGGAAAAAGATTGAAGCCTGAAATCCTTGCCGTAACGATAAACGGGTTATCCATAATAGATATGACGGAATTTTCCGTTAAAAAAGCAATAACGTTTTTTGAAAAAATAGAGTTGGGAGCTATGCAGATGGAGATAGCCGAGCAGATAATAAGGGAAGTAAGCAACAGATTGCAGTTTTTGGAAAACGTCGGGCTTTCCTATCTCACTTTGAACAGAACCGCAAATACGCTTTCGGGAGGAGAGGCTCAAAGAATAAGACTCGCGACACAGATAGGGTCAAAGCTTTCGGGAGTCATTTATGTTTTGGACGAGCCCAGCATCGGCTTGCATCAAAACGATAACGACAAACTGATAAAAACGCTGATTTCTCTAAGGGATATCGGGAACACGGTCATCGTGGTTGAACACGACGTGGACACGATGATGGCGGCTGACCACATATTGGATATCGGACCGGGAGCGGGGAAAAGCGGCGGAAAAATCGTAGCCGCGGGCCCGCCGGAAAAGATCATAGCCAACAAAAATTCCGTAACGGGGAAATATCTTTCCGGTAGGGCAAAAATAGAGGTTCCGGGGAAAAGAAGAAAGGGAAACGGGAAAAAATTATCAGTTATGGGAGCAAAGGAACATAATTTGAAGAATATAGACGCTCATTTTCCACTGGGAACGTTTATAGGAGTTACGGGAGTTTCCGGATCGGGTAAATCAACATTGATAAATGATATCTTGGTAAGGAGGGTTGCAAAGGAGCTTTACAGGTCAAAGGCTCAAGCGGGAGAGCATGAAGAAGTTAAGGGACTGGAGCATCTGGATAAAGTGATAAATATAGATCAATCCCCGATAGGAAGGACGCCAAGATCAAATCCGGCCACTTACACCGGAGTTTTTACGGATATAAGGGAATTGTTCGCTCAGACAGCTGAAGCGAAAATGAGAGGATATAAGGCGGGAAGATTCAGTTTTAACGTAAAAGGAGGGAGATGTGAGGCTTGTAGCGGAGACGGCATAAAAAAGATTGAAATGCACTTCTTACCTGACATATATGTCCCCTGCGAAGAGTGTAAGGGGAAAAGATATAACAATGAGGCCCTGGAAATAAGATACAGGAGCAAAAACATACATGAAGTGTTAGAGATGACAGTTGAGGAGGCTATGGAGTTTTTTAAGGCCATACCGTCAATAAAGACGAAATTAAGCGTTTTAAACAAAGTTGGACTTGGATATATACATCTGGGTCAATCCGCGACAACTTTATCCGGAGGAGAAGCCCAGCGCATAAAACTCGCGACAGAACTCTCCAAGAGATCCACCGGGAAAACATTATACGTTTTAGATGAGCCGACCACGGGACTTCATTTCGACGATGTAAAGAAACTGCTGGGCGTGCTTCAAGAGCTTGTGGACAAAGGGAACACCGTTCTTGTAATTGAGCACAACTTAGACATCATTAAATCAGTAGATTTCATATTTGACATGGGACCGGAAGGTGGTGACAAGGGAGGCTCAATAATTGCGACAGGAAGCCCTGAGGACATTATAAAGGTAAAAGAGTCCTATACCGGCCTGTGGCTTAAAAAAATCCTCTAGAGAGTAAATAATAATAAACTTCTATAAGATTAAATCTTATCTGGTTTTGTTTAGTAAAGTTTAATAAAGTTAACTAAAGTTTAATAAAGTTGAGTTTAGTCACCTAAGCTTTTTTAGTTTTGTTAACGATTGAGTTGTTTGATAAAGTTAAGTAAAGTTAAATTAACTTGCGAAAAGTATTGAAAAATTGTGTTTAGTATGTTAGTGTTGGCTCGCATTTAAGAACGTTGTTTAAAAAACAGAAGAATATTGAAAAGTAGCCTGAAAACTGGTAAAATTTAATTAAGTTTAATTAAATTTAATTAAGTTCTGCCGAATGATAGAAAGATTTCTGACTACGGAGCAGGTTGCAAATATTCTTCAGGTTCATCCCTTCACGATTTTGAGATTGATAAAATCCGGAAGACTAAAAGGAGTAAAGCTGGGGCGGGTATATAGGATTAAGGAAGCGGATGTGAACGAGTTCTTGGAAAAGTCAACAACGTCCAAAGGTCAAAAAGAAGAAAAGACAGAGAAAAAGAAGGAGAA
>PXEC01000066.1 GCA_003566255.1 Candidatus Peregrinibacteria bacterium
ATTTGGGAGAACGAACGGAGCAATAGCGGAGTGAGTGAACCAGTTATTCATTGTTGTGTGATGTGGCAAAAACAATTTACCAACTATAGCCTGGAATTAATTCTCCTCTTGCGTCTCCGCAAAAGTTATTTTTTATGTCTTCGTATCTTGACTGATCTTCTGTGGATAATTGCTCATTTGGCTGTGCGCTTGTGCCATAACAAATTACAAAACGCATATCATCATTTTCTTTGTGAATTTGTGCTCTCATGCGATCAAGCATAACAACAACTTCTGCTCTATTGACAGAGTTGCCCGGCCCAAATGTGCCATCAGAATAGCCTTTTACAATGCCTGCAGTCATCATTCTTGTTAATGCCGAAGTATACCAATTGCCGGGCTCAACATCACTAAATTTGTTGCTGGATTGCTCTGGATTCACAAGCGCAACAGCCACTTGAGTGAATGCCAGTATAAGAATACCTAAGATGAATCCTGAGATGTACTTTTTCATGTTATTGTGATTAAAAAATAACTTATTTTGATAATAGTTGTTTTTGCCATTTCGCACAACGTCCGAGACTATGCAAAGTGCGAAGCGTGTAAAATGATAGCACGAAGTGCTGAAACACGCAAGCATTTGGGCGAGGCTTCAGTGCGTGCAAAGCCGCACAAAGGAATGAAGCCGAGCTGCATAGTCTGTGTTGTGCGATGTGCGCAAGGTCGAAAACTGTGTTTGCGCTTTTTTCGCTAAAATACCAAGGACTCAATTTCTTTTGCTCGAATGTTGAAAAATAAAAGACCTGATCAGCGCATTTCGTACAACGTTCCGCAGTATGCGATGTTTGGCAGTGGTAAAATTTGCGACCAGCGGGAGCTTGCCACTGCCAAATATGGGTGTAGCGACGAGGTACGAGGAGCGGAACCGCATACTGCGTGTTATGTGATGTAGTCAGAAATTTCTCTTCCTTGTTATTTTTTTTGGCAATTTATTTCGTTTCTGTTGCTTTTGGATCAGGCCCATACTTATTATCGCCTTTGGTTCCGTCGGTGACTGCTAGAATCAAATTATAGATTGGTATTAAAAGAAACCATCCACTTTTGTTTACATCGTGCATTCTACGAACACCTACGGCAATAGACGGAATCAATATGGCTAACTGATAAATACCAGCTAAAACACTATCATCTGTTTCGGAAGCAATTCCCATTATCCCTTCAATGAAACCAAGACCAAAGGCGATAATAAGATTGAACAGGAAGAAATACCAATATTCCGCCCTACGAGCACGACCACTGAATACAGCGTACTTTTTTAATACTGTGAAATAGTAATTCATAGTTATCCTTTGTTAAAATTAAATTTTGTACATTTTATCACAAGCTATGTTCGACCTGAAATAAATTGCCAAAAAAATCTAAAAAATAATAAAGAAATTTCTGACTATTTCACATAATGTCCATGAATAACTGAAGTTTGGTGGTGGTATAATTTGGAGCGAAGCGACATACCGCCGCCAAATTTGGGAGAACGAACGGAGCGATAGCGGAGTGAGTGAACCAGTTATTCATTGTTAGCTGATGTAACGACAATTTTATTCGGCAATAGCCGAAAAAGCGGGACAAATTTTGTTTAATTAAGCATTTTCTCCATGACATAAATACGAACTTTTTTGCCTTCAATATCATGAAAATCTTCTTTTATTACTTTATAACCATTTTTTGTGTAGAAATTTTTTGCGGTGATGGTTGATTTGATAAGTATTTTTTTACAGCCTTGTTGTTCTAGCGAGTCTTCGGCCTTTTTTAGTAAGCGAGAACCAATACCTTTTCCTACATGATCTTTATGTATGTATAAACCTCCAATTTCGCAATTAAAATCATGATCGCAGAATCCAATAATTTTGCTGTCTTTTATTGCTACCCATCTTCTGCATTTATTTGCACTTGTTCGATAACGTTCGGCTTTGGTTCGAGCGGACCAGACTCTAATAATGTCTTCGGAATAATCTTTTGAGTTTATATTGCGAATTGTTGATCTATGAAGACGAGCTATTCCAGCATAATCTTCATCTTTTGCTAATCGGATTTTCATATTGCTTAGAGCTTAAAAAAAATTTGTCCTGCTTTCAATTGCTCCGCTAGGAGCAATATAAAATTGTTGTTATTTCGGCTAACATCAGGATTTAGAGAAGTTTTCGGAACGAAGTGGAGAAAATTTGGGAGAGCGAAGTGCAACGAGTGAACCTCTAAATCCTTGTTAAATGAGGTGAGGAGCGATAGCGACGAAAGTGCAACGTCCCTTGAGTTATCTGAGTTGGCGTTAATTAATTATCTTTTGAATTATGAACACAATTATTCCCCAAACAACGTATGCAATTAAGAAACTGTAAATCAAATTTAATTTATTCAATAGAAAATACATTATTATTAAAAATATTAATGTTGGAATAATAAAATAAATTGCTGAAAGAATTAATTGTTGAGTTGTTTGTAAATTTGTTTCATATTTAACGAATATTATTGATAGAGTAGTGATTATTGGAGCAACAGCTATAATTCCTCCCCATTTTGGGTGAATGTGATTTGCTAATAATGTAATTCCTAAAATTACACTTCCTCCAATAATAAACTTCAAAATTAAATATAATGTGTTCATAATTTATTCAAATTTTCTATTAATTAAATAGTTTTCTGTAGCCGACTCATATAATTTCATTTAATGTCCGAGACTAGGCGATGTTTGACGGGTGTAAAATCCGCCGAAAGGCGTACACCCGTCAAATATGGGAGAATGAGTGGAACGAAGTGAAGCGAATGAACCGCATAGTCTCTGTTGTGTGATGTGGCAAAAACAATTTACCAACTATAGCCGGGAATTAATTCTCCTTTTGCATCACCGCAGAAGTTATTTTTTATATCTTCATATCTTGCTTGATCTTCTGTGGATAATTGCTCACTTGGCTGTGCGCTTGTGCCGTAACAAATCACAAAACGTATGTCATCATTGTCTTTGTGAATTTGTGCTCTCATGCGATCAAGCATTACAACAACTTCGGCTCTATTAACAGAGTTGCCCGGCCCAAATGTGCCATCGGAATAGCCTTTTATAATGCCTGCGGTCATCATCCTTGTTAAGGATGAAGTATACCAATCGCCAGGCTTAACATCACTAAATTGGTTACTGGATTCATCTGGATTCACAAGCGCAACAGCCACTTGTGTGAATGCCACCATTAGAACACCTAAGATGAATCCTGAGATGTACTTTTTCATTTTATTGTGGTTAAAAAATAACTTATTTTGATAATAGTTGTTTTTGCCATTTCGTACAACGTCCAAGACTATGAGAAGTTGGACAGGTGTATAATATGCCGAAGGCGTACACCTGTCCAATTTGGGTGAACGACTGACCGAAGGGAAGGAAGTGAACCTCATAGTCTCTGTTAGCTGATGTTGGGCTGTTTTTTTAGAAATCAATTGATTCTAGCATTTCATCAAGTGAGCTTTCCCAGTTTTTGAAGGCGGTAATTACAAACACGTTGCCTTCATGCTCAAAAACAACTTCTGTTTTTTCAGATCCACAAGGCGGAAGGTGTTCCGTAATGTCGCCAGACCTCTTTGTCGCCGAAATGCCATCAACTGTTGTTTGTACAGTGTCGCCACTAATTCTAAATTCAAGATCATTGAGTTCTTGTTCTAAAGTGGCTGTACTGACAAAAATATCGACAGCGGGACAGCTTTCTCCGATTGCAGTCATACGAATTAAATCACTTTCATCCCCTGTTGCTCCACTTCTGCTTCGTGATTCGGCGACACTGTACTTTTCAGGATCATAGTTAAAAGAGAAACCATATTTATCATTTTTATACGTTGTTTCGGATATGGTTTCTACTGGCGTTGTAGTTTCATTTGTTTCAACTTCTGAAACACTTTCATTAGAAGTAGGCGACAAGGAGGTTGTGTACCAGTAAATTCCTCCGCCGACTATTAGTGCGGTGATTACCGCCGTTACGATAACTGTAGTAGTTTTGTTCATACTTTTTGTGGGTTAATTACTAAATGGATTATATGTTAGATGAAGGATTAAAAACAGCCCAATTTCAGCTAACGTCTGAGACTATGAGAAGTTGGACAGGTGTATAATGTGCCGAAGGCATACACCTGTCCAACTTGGGAGAACGACTGAGCAAAGCGAAGGAGTGAACCTCATAGTCTCTGTTGTCTGATGTTGCGCTGATCTTAGAATCCCATTTCTGCTTCACATTCTTTTTGTTCATCTTTGCCTTTTTGTACCTGATAGCCAGGAACAGTATATGGCCTCAGTGTACTTGGATTTTCTACGTCTAGGTAGCCGAAGTCATTCCAATCTGCCCAAACTGAAAAGCATGGGCCAGGGGAATTATCAATAAGATCATACATGACAATAAGTTTTGAGTCTTCAATACCCATTGTTCTCAAAATACGATTTTCATGTTCTTCGTAGAGTTTCGATAATTCACCGGTTTTGATGTTGTAAGAATAGATTTTGTTAGTGCTTTTCATGTTTGGCCATTCTCCGGTTGTATCTCCGCTGGTTGAGACGAAAATTATGTCGTCATCTGCTGGAGATTCTGGAGCATAGAAACTTTCCATAACTTCGCCTGTTTTTGTTTTAATCGCGGATGTAAAGGATTCCCATTGCGGACTACCATAACTGTAGCCTTGTTCGATTGTTGCCGTGGTTGTTTTCGTCTCAACCACTTCTTCTGGTTCTTCTGGTTTAGTGGTTTGGGCAGATTGGGTATCTGCAACTTCTTCCGTTGGAGTTTGTAGAGTGACTTTTGTGCTCTGCCACCAGTACATACCGCCTCCAACTACGATTGCGGTAATGACCACCGTTAAGACGATTGGCCATATACTGTTCCGATTTTGTTCATTCATAGTTTTTAAGTTAATGAATAAGTTTAAGTATTTAAAATTTGCTTATTTGTAGTATACAGATCAGTGCAATTTCAGACAACGCCAAGTTTAAGCGATGTTTTCTGCTGGTATAATACAACGCCGACAGGCGTTTTGCCAGCTGAAAATATGGGAGAAGAGAGGAAGCACAGCGACCGAACGGAACCGCATATTCTTTGTTGTGAGCTGTAGCCCGAGAACAGAAAATCCCTTAATTTGCGCTAAAACTTTTTAGCGTCATTTATTTGTTTTAACATCTTGGATTTTATTCGCGCTATGGCGCACAACTAGTGCTTGTGCGAACTGGGTGAGGGAAGTTTAGCATTTTTTTAGGAAAATTTTAATTTTTCTTAATGTTTGGGTGCTAGAGTTGGTCGCACAAGCACTAGTTTTTGTTGGAGTTTGCTATGACTAAAAACGAAATGGTCAAAAATATTGGCGAAAGCGGTCGTGAGACTTTTATTGCGGAGCTTGCCAGGGAACTTAAGATCCGTAATTACAGCTACCGGACAGTGAAAGCATATGTTGGGGCGGTCCGGCAATTTGAAAGTTTTGCGGAGGAAAGATTTCTTTTCCCGGACGAGAATTTGGTTAAGGATTTTCTTTTGTTGAAAAAGGAGCAAAATTTGTCGCCTAAGACGCTACATATTATTTTGAGCGGGATTAAGTTTTTTTGTGGGGAGGTTCTAAGAAATCCGCTTAAATTAGACATAAAATTTGCGAAGAGGCAGACAAAAATTCCGGTTGTTCTGGAACGGGAGGAAATTATGGATATTATACGAACCTCAAATAATTTGAAGCATCGTTTGATAGTTGCGTTGGCGTACGCTTCCGGGTTGAGAGTCAGTGAAGTCACGAATTTAAAAGTCGGGGATCTGAATTTTTCGCAAAGCTCTATTTTGGTTAGGCAGGGAAAAGGAAACAAGGACAGACTTACGGTTTTTCCGGAAAAACTTCACGGTGATATGGAGGATTTTATACGAACTAAAAACCGTACCGACTACATTTTTACAAACATCAACGATAAAAAACTAAGCACAAGAACTCTTCAAAAAATTTTTAAAAACTCTGCAAGAAAAGCGGAAGTCAACCCTCTAGCCACTTTTCATTCTTTAAGACACAGCTTCGCGACCCATCTTCTGGAAAGTGGCGTAAACATCCGATATGTGCAAGAACTTCTGGGACACTCAAACATAAGGACCACCCAAATTTATACAAAGGTCCGCCCTTCCTCACTTAAAAAAGTCAAAAGCCCTTTTTGAATCTCACACAGATCTTTTGACGGAATTTGCTGGCGGAGAGGGGGGGATTCGAACCCCCGCGGGGACTAAGGTCCCCCTACAGGTTTAGCAAACCCGCCTCTTCAGCCACTTGAGTACCTCTCCGCGTTAATTCGGCGCGGCGGTCTTTCCGCGCCAACACATCATAATGAAAAAGCCTCTCACAAGTCCAGTAATTTGTGATTCAACATTTACCTTCTGAGCCGGATAACCGCGCGCAATTCATCAACTTCCTGCTCGGAATCCGCGGATTGTGCCAGATTTGTTGCTCCGATAGTATCAAGTTTTACGTGCTCGGAGCCGACTCCGGATATTGAAATCACCCCTATCAACAAGGCGATGATCAGCGCTAGAACCTGCAATTTGAATTTTATTTTCATTTTTTATTTTTGTTTTCGCTTTCCGTATTCTACAATATTTTCTACGCTAATGCAACCCCTCCTCTTTTTTAAATTCGTTCCTTCCTTAACAAAGCGGCGCGTTTCCAATGGCGGAGAGGCAGGGATTCGAACCCTGGGTCCCCGTGAAGGGACGACGGTTTTCAAGACCGTTGCTTTCGACCGCTCAGCCACCTCTCCGTGTTTTTTGCCCGCACATGATAGACACTTCCTTTGTGAAAAGCAACTTTTCATTAGCAAAAACAAACTGCGATTTTGTTGCCGGATCACATCTCTTCCACCACATCAACTCCCAACAGTGCCAGCCCATTCTTTATTATCTGCGCGGAAGCCGTAACTATTTCAATTCTTTGTTTCTTTTTTTCTTCACTGTCCGCCTTCAGCACCGGCACGGTGTTGTAAAAAGAATTAAACTTTTGCGCCAGATCATAAATGTAATTTGCCAGAATGTTCGGTTTTCTTTCCTTTGCCGCCATCTCAATTTGCTCGATATACTTTGGAAAAACGCGCATCACTTCCTTTATTTTTTCCTCAGCATTTTCAGGATCTTTTATTGAAGATGGTTCCAAAGGCAAATCCTTTACCTCCGGGACTTCAGGAATTTCGATATCGTCCTCTCCGTTGCTTCCTGCCTTCCTCAAAATACTCCTTGCTCTGGCGTAAGTGTACTGCAAGTACGGCGCGCTGTTTCCCTCCAAAGAAAGCATCCTGTCCCAATCAAAAGTTATGTCCGTCAGCCTGTTTTGCGACAGAATATTATATTTCACCGCACCTATCCCCACCTTCTCCGCGACCTCTTTTTTGTTTCCGATATTCGGATTCTTTTCTTCAATTATTTCCGCCGCCCTTTTCACCGCTTCGTCCAGAACTTCCTCCAACAACACAACATTCCCCTTCCGCGTGCTCATCCCCCCGTCCTTCATGTGCATCCTCCCGAAAGACACGTGCTCTCCCTGCCCGTCATACCAGCCCAATCGCTCCGCGCCCAGAAACAATTGTTTGAAATGCAATGTCTGCGCCACATCAACCACATACAAAATTTTGTAAGGATCCCAATTTTCTATACGATATTTCAATGTCGCGAATTCCCGGGTCATGTAAAGAGTTGTCCCGTCTTTTTTTTGTATCGGGACCGTTGGGATATTTTCGTCTTCATACTCGATTACGAACGCGCCTTCTTTTCCCTCCACAAACACTCCCTTCTTTTTTCCTTCCTCCAATATCCCCTCTATTTTATTCTGATAAAAACTCTCCCCCTGCGTGTAGTCAAAACGTATATCCCCCAGTCTTTCGTATGTCTTTTTTATCTCTTTCATGCTCTCCTCCACAAACCATTTCCACAATTTTTTGTTCTCTTCGTCTCCCTCCTCGAATTTCTTAAATTCCAATCTGGCCTCGTCTTCTATTTCCGGATTTTGTTCGGCCTCCTCATGAAATTTCACGTAAAGTTTAAGAAGTTCGTCTATCGGGGATTTTTTTATCATTTTTTCCTCGCCCCATTCCTTATAAGCATATATCAACTTGCCGAATTGCGTCCCCCAATCCCCTATATGATTTATGCTTACGGTTTTGAATCCGGTCTCTTTAAACAGATTGCAAACACTCTGCCCGATGATCGTGGAAAGCAGATGATGAACCCCCAAAGGCTTCGCTATGTTTGGCGCGCTGTAATCCAGAACAACAGTCTGCCCCTCCCCGATTTTTGTTTTCCCGTAATCATCTTCCTCCTCAAGAATTTTCTTTACTTCCGCATCCAGCGTCTTTTTTGAAATGAAAAAATTTATGAAACCCGGTCCAGCCACTTCCGTTCTTTCAATAAAATCCGTGTCCTTGAAATTTTCAACTATTTTCTCCGCGATTTCCCGGGGCGGAACTCCCAATTCTTTGGAAAGATGCAAGGCTATGTTTGACGCGTAATCCCCATTCTCCTCTTGCGCGGGATATTCCACATGCGGGTCCGTCTCCGGAATTTCCGGGTAAGCTTTTTTTATGGCTTCTATAAGTAGATGTTTCAACATTTCTTTAGAAAAGTTTCTGTTGTCCGGAGTTTTTTTTTTGGCAAACGGATCTTCTTCCGTCGTGTTTTTGGGGGAATCCTCGGGTTTGGGCTCGGACTCAGGTTCAGGCTTAGTTTCCGGTTCAGGCTCAGGCTCCGGCTTCGGCTCGGGTTCCGGCTCCCATTCGGGTTCAAGCCTTTTTTCGTATTCTCCCTGATTCGTTTTTTTGCTGATGAAATGAGCCTTTTCCTGCTGTGGAATTTTAGAATCATCAACCTTCCCTCTTCCTTGGATTCCAAGTTCCAATGAATTATTTTCTTCATTCAAAATATGATTTTCCACCTCCCCACCCACATACTTTATTATCGTGCTTTGTATATCCTTGAGTATGCTCCCGAATTCGTCCATGTGCATTCGGCTTAAATCCTCGACTAAGAGCAGGATGTTCACCGTTTTCGGTGTAAGTTTTGTTCTTTCGCATTCGCTGTTGTTCCAAAATCTGCAAGTTATTCCTCCTTCATCGAAGTATGCCGCCTCTCCTTCTTTTACCTTCTTAACATCTATTGAATTCTTTGGTCTGAATGGCTCTCCGCCTTTTGTAAATCCCAGAATCAAATCGCCACAAAGCCAATCCATATCTTCGCCTCTGACTGGAAGCATATGTTTCAGTGAAAAATACTTGCACAGATCCGTCATCACATTTTCGTGCGGCATGTCTTTTCCGCTTTTTGCTTGTCTCAACAAAGTCGCGAGGGACGGCAAGTGTCTTTTGGGATTTGCCCCGAACTTCCCGAAAGCTCCGCACCACACACCCACCATTCTGTCCTCAAAAATATCTTTACCTTTGAATTCTCTTCCTTTTTGTGCTCGTATTCCGCGGAGCAACCCCTCCACGGCGGATACTCTCCGGGAGTTGTTTACATTTTTTACCAGTATTGCCCCGACTTTCAAGTCCGGATTCTGTTCAAAAATTTCTTTTCTTATTTCCAGTTTCATGTCTGCATTTTATATCATTCTTGAGAAAAATGAATAGAAACTGTATAATGTTTTGGCTACATTACTAATATATGCATTCACAGTTCTTGATTCTATTGGGATTAGTCGTTTTGTCAGGCATATCATCCGGCAGCGAAACGGCTCTTGTCTCGTTATCGCGATCGAAAGTCGATGAACTTGTTTCGAGGAAAGTCAGGAACAGCCGTATTTTGAAACTTCTTAAAAAGGATCCTCACCGTTTGCTTATAACGGTTCTTATAGCGAACAATGTTATCAATATCGGAGCCAGTGCTTATGCCGCCATTGTTTTTACCGAGATTTTCGGATCCTCTGGTATCGGGGTTGCTACCGGTGTGATGACTTTTTTCATTTTGATCTTCGGAGAAATAACTCCAAAATCTTTCGCGCATCAGCACGCGGTGGGCTATTCTTTGTTTATAGCAAAACCTATTTTTGTTCTTCAAATTCTTCTCTTCCCCGTTGTTTGGGCGCTGGAGCGGATTGTCAAGATTGTAAACAGAGCTGTCGGAAATCGGGACGCGTTCACAGTTACCGAGGGGGAATTGGTCGCGATGTTGAAAATCGGAGCGCAAGAGGGGTCCATAGAAAAACATGAACATGAGTTTATTGAGAATGTTTTTGAATTCAATGATATAAAAGTTGAAGAGGTGATGACTCCAAGAGTTTCAATAGAGGCGATGCACAATGACATGACCATTCAGGAAGCCGTGGATTTTGTGATAAGACATTCGCATTCCAGGATCCCCGTTTACAAAGATAATCTTGATAATATTGTCGGGATTATTTCAATAAAAGAACTTTTGAAATATTATGACCGGTACTCTCCCCGCAAAAAACTAAAAAGCCTTAGACTTGCGCCGCCTCTGGAAGTTCCGTTTTCAAAAAAGATAAACAATCTATTTAGGGAATTTCAGCGCAAACATTTGCACATGGCCGTGGTCATAGATGAATTCGGGGGGACCGCCGGACTGGTCACAATGGAAGATCTTTTAGAGGAGATAGTGGGTGAAATTGTTGATGAATTCGATATGGACGAAATCCCCATAAAAGTTATTGACGGCAGAAATATAATAGCCAGCGGTTCAACGTTGGTTGAAGATGTAAATGATTTTTTCAAAATAAAATTCGGTCCTAATGAAAGGGACACCATAAATACTTATGTGACTGAATACCTTCACCGTTTTCCCCGTGAAGGTGAAACTGTAAAATTCCCTCGGGCGAAGGTCACGGTTTTGAAAATGAACAAAAACGTAATTGAGAAAGTTAAGATAACGAAGCTACGCAAAAAGAAAACAAGCCACTGATTGGAAAAGGGTTGAAAGGGGGTTGCATGTTGTCTCCTTTTTGTGCTACAATTGTGGGAATTAAAAATCAAAATATAAATTAAAAATATAAATTAAAACCAAAAATCATGAAAAAAATTGCTGTTTTATTTTTCGCCCTTCTGCTTTCTTTGATGCCGCTTCATAGCGTGCTGGCAGAAGAACCCGACACTCAGCCTCCAAGTGATGTTGAGGGATTACAAGCCGAACCCCTTGACGGAGCAGTCAAGCTGACATGGCTTCCCTCGACGGACGATGTTGGAGTGGAAGGTTATGAACTCCATTACGGACTTACTCCCGTCACGGAATCGGGACAAGTTTACGACAATGTTCTGGACGTCGGAGACGTTTTGGAATATACCGTCACCGGATTGGAGAACGGGACGACTTATTACTTTTCCGCGATTGCTTATGACGCGGCGGGAAATGAGAGTCTCCATTGGGCAACCGGATCCCCTTTAAGTGCCACGCCAGAGGCTACTTATGAACCTCTGGAAGAGGAATCCCCGCAAGTTTCTGACGCCGAAGCTATAAATAAAGAGCAGGTTTTGGTTGTATTTTCCAAGGAAATCGTTCTTCCCGAGGAAGACCCTCAGGATGCGTTCAGTATAGAAAATAATGAAGATTTCACCGAGTTGGTCGTGCTTGAAGCTGAAATGTGGGAAGAGGATGAGACTAATAGAACCGCTCTTCTCACAACTGAAGTACAGGAAGAAAATGTTGAATACACTTTAACCGCGCACATTTCTATCAGAGATTTGGACGGGAACCCAATTATAAGCGGCACATCAGATACTGCCGTATTCTTGGGTAGCGAGGTTGAAATGGAGGAAGTTGAACCTTTGGTGGTTTTGAAAGCCGAATCAATAGACAGCACTAACTTTGGTGTAACTTTCAATAAAACCGTTGTTTTGGGAATAGACCCCTACGAGAATTTCTTGGTACACGCGGTTGATGATATGACCGACACGCTGGATATCATGGCGGTGGTCTTGGGAGAAAACCATGAGGGGACCGAGGATGCTTTCGCTTTGATCAGAACCAGCCCTCAAGAAGATAAGACTTATCTTGTTACGGTTCTGGGAGTTACGGATGAGGATGGCAACCCGATTGACGAAGAGATGAATACTGCGTCTTTTGAAGGTCCCGCGGTTCCGGAGCCTCCTGATGTTGAAGAGCCGGAAGAGGAAGAACCGGACGTTGAAGAGCCGGTTCTGCCCGATGTTACTCCACCTGAAGATGTAGCCAGATTCCTGGCGAACACTTTCTTGAGAATGGACGAACTTGTTGTTTCTTTGACATGGAATCTGCCGGTTGATCCGGACTGGGACTCTGTTCTTCAAAGACTTTATATGAGTGCTGATCTGGGAGAAACTTATGCTGAGGAGGCAGAACTCCCCACTAATGTTAGCTCTTACGAAGTCGAAGGACTTGAACCGGGCGAGTATTGGTTCAAATTAACTCAAGAAGATGCCGCCGGTAATGAAAGTGAAGGCGTTGTGACAAAAGTTACTCTGGTCGAAACAGGCCCGGGGCTTGTGGGACTGCTTTTGGTGTCCCTTGGACTTGGAAAGCTTGTTTCAAGAAGACGTTCTAATGTCCGCGCCGATTGATCGGAGTTTCTCCTCCAGGCGCTCGTATCCTCTGTTTATGTAGGATATGTTGGATATTTCCGTTTCTCCTTTGGCTATGAGGGCGGCGATCACCATCGCCGCTCCGGCCCTTATGTCACAGCTGGATATCGGCATTGGATTGAGCCTTGACGGTCCGATAACAAGGGCTTGGTGCGGATTCAAAAATTCAATATGTGCTCCCATTTGCTCCAATTCGAACAGATAATTCAGCCTACCCTCAAAGAGAGTCTCAAAAATTTTGCTCACTCCTTTTGCCTGAGTCAATAATACTGCGAATGGTGCCTGCAGATCTGTTGGAAAGCTGGGATAAACCGCGGTTCTAAGCATTTTTACCGCGTGCAGTTTCTCCGTCGGCATTATGTGGACAAAATCCTTCCCGATTTCAAATTTTACTCCCGCCTCCTCCATCTTTTGCCAAAAACTGTCCAAATGTTCCGGGTCTATCCCCTTCACTACCAAGTCTCCCCCGGTCGTCGCGGCCGCGATCGCGAAGGTTCCCGCTTCCAAATAGTCCCCCGTGATTTTATAATTCCCCCCTCTCAATTCTTTTACTCCTTTTATCTTTAATTTATGAGTTCCGACCCCGGAGATCTTCGCGCCCATTTTATTTAGAAAAAGACATAAGTCTTGGACGTGCGGTTCTGCGGCCGCCAGCCTTATCTCGGTTTCCCCTTCGGCCAAAACTGAGGCCATTATTGCGTTTTCTGTCGCCGTGACACTCGATTCCGGGAGTATTATCTTGTTCCCTTTAAGCTGACCGCACTTTACGTGAAGCTTTTTTTTATCATCGACTATTTCACAACCCAATTGTTTGAACGCGTGCGTGTGCGAATCAACTGACCTTTTCCCCAAAACACACCCCCCTGGGAACGCTATTTTCAACTCCCTCAGTCTGGGAAGGAGAGCTCCCAATATCAAGATGGATGCCCGCATTTTTTTCACCATCTCGTCAGAGGCGTTCTTTTTTTTCACATCCGCGGAATTTGTTGTGACCGTTCCGTTTTCAAAGGTTATTTTTGCACCGAATGCCCTCAAGATCTCTATCATGGTGTGGATATCGGCAATATCGGGCACGTTTCGCAATGTGACTTCTCCACGGACAAGCATTGAAGCGCACAAAATCGGCAACGCCGCGTTTTTTGAGCCGCTAACTCTGACCTCCCCCTCCAGAGGTTTACCTCCACGAATTACAAATTTTTCCATATATCTTTTAAGTGGCCGTCATTATAATGCTTTTTTTCCCCAACCTCAATATTGATAATCCGTCCTTTATGTGATATAATTTCTTGAAATATCAAAATTAAAAACAAAAATGTTGAAGATCAGGACTAGAATATTGGTTTGTTTGGTTGCTATAGCCACTGCCGTATTGGCTCTTCCGGCCTTCCCCGCGGAGGACCAAGAGCTCGATTTTGTTGAGGTTTCTTTACTCGGGATTTTGCAGAAAGTCGCGGAAGAGGGAAAGCCGGACGATCCCAATTTGCTTATAGATAGAGTCTTTCTTAAAAAAGTTTCCGATCCTACTCTCTATTCAAATTACCACGCATACGAGGCTACCGTATTTATCAAGAATGACGGAAGAACACTTAGAAATGCTACAACTGTCTTGTCCGGTGATAAATTTCAGAAAGATTTGGTCCTGAAAAATTCTTCCGACGGTTTTTCCCTGGAACGCGGGAAAACCTACATTGTCGATGGCTACGAGGTCCTTTTTGATGGAAACTATAATGGGGGAACGGTGACTCTCAATGTGGATTCCAATGATTTTTATGAACTGGAGTTTTTTGAACTTCCGGCGTTAATAGAAGGAATCCGGGTGAAAAACTTGGCCGCGAACGGGGAAGTTTCAATATCTTACAGGCCTTCTAATTTTTTCTTGAGCACTGATGTCTATGAGGTTTTCACGTCGAATTCCTTGGATATTGGCGAGGCGGATTTGAATTACAGAGAACTCTCTTTCCATGACAAGATTCGGGGGTACCACGTAATAAGATCCTCCGAGGATCTTCTGAATGATAACAGTTGGAAACAAACAGATAAGATAATGGATGGCGATTTCGTTTATGTGAGGGCCGTGAATCCCGAAACCGGCTACTATGGTGTCAGTGATATCTTGAAGCTGAGCCCCCAACAGGAGATGAGCCGCGCCGAATTCGCGAAACTTTTTATCGATTACGCGGGCATAGATGTTTTTGACGAGGGAGAGATGCCTTTTGGGGACGTGCGGGACGATGACTGGTTTACCCCTTATGTGCAAACACTTTTCAATCTGGGCTTGGTTGACCACACAGACAAGTTTTTCTTCCCCAATGAAAAAGTCACGAGGGGAGAAGTCCTTGTCACCATTATGGACTATTTCGATGTCGATCTGGTCGTTGGCCCAAGCAAGTCGCGTTTTGAAGATATTTCGGCGGGGAATTTTATTTACCACTATACACAGGCTCTCTTTGATGGAGGCAAGGCCGGCGCTTTCGGGGATTATTTTAATCAACATCTTCCGGCCACAAGAAATTATTTAAACCACCTTGTTGATGCATATAAATAAAATCTTAAAATTCTACATGTACTTTTCCTTGTTCGTGGCCGCCGTGGCTATGACAAGCTATGTTCCGTCCGTGAAGATGTACACTTCCTCATTTCTTGCGGGAGAGACTTCCGTGGTCCAGGATCAGGAACAGCAGTCCAGGCTCATAACCAGCACGATGCCGGTGGAGGACTACAAATCTCATTCTGTAGTCCTGACTCTCAGCGGAAATCCGACAATGAATTTTGCTTTCCCCGGAGATAAAAATGTGAAAGCATTGGACTTTTCATTAAAATCTTTCGATGCTGATCTTTACCTGGAATTTGTGAATTTCAAGATTGGGGGGCTGGACCCTTCCAAGGTCGAGAAGATCTATTTGATGGATGGAGAAAATACAATCGCGGAGTCCGGAGTTACCGGTGGCTATGCGAGATTTCAGGGACTCTTCCTAAATGTTCCCGCCGGTACGGAAAAAGTCATCGCTGTTAAAGTAGATTTAAGTGAGGACTCTTCTACCGGAGAAAGGTTGCATCTGACCATCGATAAGAAAGAAGACATAAAGCTTTTTGCTAACGGTGAAGAATATTCATTTGGAGACATCTTCCCCTTGGAGGGTGTTTATCTAAGCGTAGTCAGATCACGCGGGAGATAAAGTTTTGAGGCTTATATTGTAGAGCCTCCGCTATGTGATTCATGCTCACTTTCTCACTTTTTTCCATATCCGATATTGTTCTGGCTATTTTTAGAGTTCTCAAATATCCCCTGTTTGAGAGTTTGATCTGCCTTTTTGCCTGATCAAGAAAATTTTGGGCATTCGTGTCTAATTTACAATACAGTTTTACCTCTGTGGTTGTCATATCGGAATTTCTCTTTGTATTGCCCAAGACCTCGAACCTTTTTTTCTGTGTACGGGAAGCGTTTTCTATTTCCTCTACCAACTCCATACTTTTGCCGTTCGTTTCTCTGAAAATGTCAGACATGGAGACATTGGGAACGTCCAGAACACTGTCAAAGCGGTCACGTATTGGTCCGGATAATCTCTTATGATATTGGGTTTTCTGATATTCCGTGCAGATGCAGGGGATTTTCGGGTCTCCGTCATATCCGCAAGGGCAAGGGTTCATCGTGGCTATGAATATGAAGTTGCTGGGAAAACGACAGGTTCTGTGGCTTCTCCCTATGCTTATAAACCTGTTCTCCAATGGTTGTCTGAGAGCTTCCAACACCTTTGTCGGGAATTCCGTGATTTCATCAAAAAACAGGATGCCGTTGTGTGCCAGCGTTATTTCCCCCGGATGTGGAGTGTTTCCTCCTCCGACAATGGAAGTGAGAGAGGCACTGTGATGTACTTCCCTAAGCGGTCTCTTGACCACCAATGGACGATCCTCTCGGGTTAATCCGGCTATGGAAAAAATTTTGGAAGTTTCTATGACTTCTTCCTTTGTCATTTCCGGAATCAATTCCGAAAAAGCTCTGGCAAGAACCGTTTTTCCTGTTCCGGGTGGCCCGCTCAGCAGAACATTGTGTCCTCCCGCCGCGGCTACACAAAGTCCCCTTTTGACCTTGTTCAACCCGACTATCCCCGCGATTGAAAAACTTTCAGGCTCTTTTATTCCTCTTCTGTATCTTTCAATGTCTATGTGCGATCGCGGTTGCAGATTTATACTTCCATTGCAAAAACCGATCATCTCCTTCAGTGATTGGGGAGTATATATTTCTATTCCGTCCACGAAGGCGGCCTCCATGGCGTTGTCCGCCGGAAGGAATATCTTTTTAAATCCACTTTCCTTCGCGTGCTGGGTTATCGCGAGAGCCCCGTGAATTCTGCGGATCGCCCCGTTTAGCGACAATTCCCCCACCAAAACCGCGTCCCTTATCCTGTCGGCTCTAATCTGTCCACTTGCGACGAGAATCCCGAGGGCTGTCGCGAGGTCGAAAAACGACCCCTGCTTTTTTATTTCCGCCGGCGCAAGATTTACGATTTTTTTTGAGGCCGGCAAAATGGCTCCACTGTTTTTTATTCCGGCACGAACGCGCTCCTTTGATTCCTGGACAGAAGCGTCTCCCAGCCCCACGATTGAAAATGACGGGAGCCCCCTTGCAATATCGGTTTCCACTTCAACAATCTGGCAATTTATTCCGTTTATAGAGCAGGAAAAAAGTTTGGAAGTCATGGCATTTGTTATTTTTTGTGAATGCCATTGTGACAGCCTTTTATTAAATTTTTGTTAAATTTTCTTAAAATTTTCTTAAAATAATTCTAAATTTTTCGCCGTTCAATTTTAGGTACACACTTTGTCCGTTCGCGAGGGCTATGAATTCTTCCGGTTCGGAAGTTATTCGGTCAAAAGTTTCCACCCGGCTATACCTGTTTCTGACGGGATAATAAAATCCCAAAGTATATCCTTTTGTGCTTATCTCTCCCGTGAATTCCACGTGTGAGTATCCTTCTTCATCCGTTCCTATCGCCGTTGTGGAATCTTGATTAGTCATAAAAATCAGAGTGTTGTTGTAAAGCCAGTCTGTAAGCCCCAAATTTGTAATGGTCAATTCTTTCGTTTCTCCGTTTTCCGTGTCGACGATCCATAAATTTGGAGAGTCCTCGCGTTCAAAGATCATATATCGCCCATCCATCGACCATTTTACGTCTCTTATCCCGGTCAGATCCAACTCCCCCATCTCCTCACGCGTATTATTTTCCGTGTCTATCTTGTAGATTTCCCTGCCCACGACGAGCACAAATCTCTCATCCCCGAATATCTTTGGATCTGTAAGTATCCTTTGGAAATGAGCTAAGGCTCTTCTTCTTTCGTCATCCGTGTCTATGAGTTTTTGCGTTCCCGTCGCCCGATCGTCAACAATTTCGTATGTTGGTTTCCTTGGAGAAATCGGCATTGTATCGGCTTCCACCAGAGTCGGGACTATTTGAAATTCCAAATCCACTTCGGTGCTACGCCATGTTCTGACTCTTTCCTCCGTCAGAATATTGCGATACCCCCGCTTCATAAGCAAAACGTCATGTATTCCCGCGCTCAAAGTTATTTCGCACGGGCTTTCGTGACATTCGGTATCGACATCCTCTCCGAAGACAATTACGTTAAAAGGAGCGTCCCCATAAAGAACCAACTTCCCCTTATTCACGAGTCCCCATAAGAAAAACGATGCCGCGAATAGGCACATCAAAATTATGAATACCCCCAGCTTCAGTGTTTTTTTTGTGTCTTCATTCATCACGAATGTTTTTTATGTGTCTTATACTTTTCAATTCATATCTGCCGTTTAATCTTACGACAATCAAGTCCATTCGTAAATCGTCATAGGGTTTTTGGCTTGTCTCGCTTAAAAAATGAAGTGCCGTTTTAGATATTTTCCCTATTTTCTTTTTACCGACAGCCTCTTCCGCCGCCCCGAATTTGTCCGAAGTCCTCGTTTTTACTTCAATAAAAATGAGAGTCTTTCCTTCCTCGGCGATTATGTCCACTTCTCCGAAACGGGAGTGAAAATTTTCTCGCAATACCTTACAGCCTTTTGCCAGTAAAAAATTTCGGGCGTATTTCTCTCCTGTTTTTCCTATTTCCAACCTGTCCATGACCGGATCCTAGCAGACACTTTTAAAATTTTTTTAAAATCTTGTGAACTTTTTCATATTTGGGTATATTTAGCTCCCAAGCTGTGGGCAAGCTTAACTTCATCAATGTATGGCCGGTGTCGCGGATAATCAGAATTATGTGCCTCCACATAGTCACGAAGCGGAAAAATCCGTGCTTGGAGCGTTACTTGTTGATAAAGATTCCATTGTCAAAATCTCGGATTTTTTGAGACCGGAAGATTTCTACCACGATGCCCACGGGATGATTTATCGGGCTATACTGGATCTCTATGACAAACGTTCCCCTATTGATCTGATTACGCTTTCAAGTCTACTGGAGGACAGGAAGGAACTCGCGTCTGTCGGGGGGGCATCTTATCTGGCTCTTCTGGCCAGTGAAGTCCCGACCGCGACACACATATTCCAATACGCGACGATTGTTAAGGAGAAGGGTGTTTTGAGAAAACTTATCCTTGCCGGCGACACGATCAAGGGGTTGGGATACAGAGAGGGCGAAGAAATAGAGGAGCTTCTTGACGGCGCGGAGAAGGCACTTTTTGGGGTCTCACAGACCTTCATGGCCGATAAGTTTGTGCATATAAAAGATGTTCTGAACAAAACTTATGAAAAGATATCGGATTTGCATGATCCGGAGGGACGGGAGAAGTACAGGGGCATCCCCACGGGCTTCAAATCTTTGGATAACATCCTTTCGGGGCTTCAACCCTCGGACCTGGTTGTTTTGGCCGCCCGGCCCTCTATGGGGAAGACCGCTTTGGCTCTTAGTATGGCGCAGAATATGGCCAAGAGAGGAGCCGCGGTGGGGATAATCTCCCTGGAAATGTCCAAGGAACAGCTCGTGGAAAGAATGTTCTGTAGCCTTTTGTCTGTCGATTCTTGGAAAATGCGCACCGGAAAACTGACGGACGAGGATTTTGGCAGGATAGGTGCGATCATGGATGAGTTGAATTCGATGCGTATATTTATAGATGATTCCATAGGCAATTCGATAGCGGAACTTAAGGCCAAGGCGCGCAGGCTGAAGATGGAATCGGGTCTGGATATCCTTGTTGTAGATTACCTTCAGTTGATGAGTTCCGGGACTGCCGGGAGTTTCCAACCCAATCGTGTTCAAGAAATTTCGGAAATTTCCAGAGCCCTTAAGGCGTTGGCGCGTGATCTGGCCATTCCCGTTGTGGCCCTTTCCCAATTATCAAGAGCGGTTGAATTGAGACCCAGCAAAATTCCCCAACTTTCCGACCTCAGGGAGTCCGGTGCCATAGAGCAGGATGCCGACGTCGTGGCCATGTTGTACAGAGAGGATTATTACGAAGAAGACACCGATAAAAAAGGCATAACCGATATCTACATAAGAAAGCACAGAAACGGACCGATAGGTCACGTTGAGCTTGCTTTCAAAAAAGAACAAATGCGCTTTGTGGACATTGAAAAACATAGAAAAATTGATGAATATCCTGTAGAAACAAAATAATTCTTTTACAATCCCCTCATGCATCAAGACAGTACAAATGAATTTCACACGCGTTTACGTAAATCAAAAGAGTTAAGAGAGCAAGGTTTGAACCCTTATCCGGGACGTTTCCCCAAAACTCATCAGGCATCTGAGGCCCTGAAAGAGGCTGAAGAAAAAAGTTTGAGAGACCTGTCTGAGATTTTGGAGGCCCCCACAAAAAAGCCCATATCTCTCGCGGGAAGATTGATGACTTTTCGTGAACACGGCAAATTGACCTTTGCCCATCTGCAAGATTTTTCCGGAAAAATACAGATATGTTTTATGTCTGACTTTCTGGGTAAAGATAAATACAAACTTCTTAGAAAGATAGATGTCGCCGATTTTGTCGGAGTTGAAGGAGAGTTGTTCAGAACGAAACATGGGGAGATTACTTTGCTTGTTTCTCAATTTCTTATTTTGTCCAAGGCTTTGAGACCTTTGCCGGAAAAGTGGCATGGCTTAAAAGACAGGGAAACCATATACAGACAGCGTTATTTGGACACAACCGTGAACCGGGAGAGTTTGGAACGTTTTATTTTCAGAAGCGAGTTGCTTAAGGCTTTGAGGGAGTTTTACTGGTCCGAAGGATTTATTGAAATCGAAACTCCCGTGCTGGAGAATGTTTCCTCGGGCGCGGTGGCAAGGCCTTTCACTACGCATCACAATGCTTTGGATATAGATGTTTATTTGCGTATAGCCGCGGGGGAATTGTGGCAAAAAATAGCTCTTGTGGGGGGTTTTGAAAAAACTTTTGAAGTCGCCCGGTGCTTTAGAAATGAGGGGATGGACCCGAGCCATCTTCAGGAATTTACGATGATAGAGCATTACGCGGCATTTTGGGATTACGAAGACAACATGAAGTTCACGGAAAAAATGTTCGAATACTTTTTGCGTAAACTTTTGGGGACCACGAAGATAAAAATGAAGGATAGAAATGGAAAGGAGGTAGAAATCGATTTCAAAACTCCATGGCCGAGAAGAAAATTCACCGAAATCATAAAAGAGGATTGTGGGATAGACGTTCTTGATTATGATAATGCCGAAGACCTGTTGAAAAGAATCAAGAAAGAAAAAATAACCTTGGAGGATGCCGATAAATTGGGCTATGGGAACCTTGTGGACGCGCTTTATAAAAAAGTTTCCCGCCCAAAATTGATTCAGCCCACTTTTGTAATTCAACATCCTCTCAGCACTAAGCCTCTCGCTCGCAAAAATGATGACGATGCCCGACTGTGCGATACTTTTCAGCTTCTGGTCAATACATGGGAAGTCATAAACGCCTATAGTGAGATTGTCGATCCTGTTGATCAAAGAGAGCGTTTTGAGAATCAGGCGCTTGCTAAAGCACAAGGTGATGAGGAAGCCATGATGGTAAACGAAGAATATCTTAGGGCGATGGAGCATGGGATGCCTTGTGTTTCCGGTTGGGGAATGGGCGTGGACAGGCTTGTGACTTTACTGACCGGACAGGAAAATCTTAAGGACAGTGTTTTGTTCCCTCTTCTGAGGCCTTCTGAAGAAATGGCGCGAAAAGAGAGGAAAGTCATGGAGAAAGCGCGAAAAATGTTAAAGAAAAATAAGAAAAAATGATGGACAAGATTGCAGTTTTGGATTTTGGCGGGCAATACGCGCACCTTATAGCAAATAGAATAAGGAGACTGGGAGTTTACAGTGAGATATTGGACGGGGATGTTTCCGCGGAAAAACTCCGCGATTATAAAGGGATCATTTTGTCCGGGGGCCCTGCGAGCATAAGGGATGAGAACAGCTTGAAATGTGATGTCAGGGTTTTTGAATTAGGTGTTCCCGTTATGGGGATTTGCTATGGTCATCAGTTAACAGCTTCTTTGTTGGGCGGCGAGGTTGAACCCGGCAAAGTGCGCGAGTATGGTCCGGCCGTCGTTAATTTTGAAAATAAAAA
>PXEC01000056.1 GCA_003566255.1 Candidatus Peregrinibacteria bacterium
AAGAAATCCTTTCTTCGCGTCACCCATTTTTAGGTTGATTAAACGGCCCCCACAGTAGCAGAAAAAAAAGCTGTTGTCGAACGCCGTACAACACAATTTTTCAAACAAACATTGAAAAAACAAATCCCAAATGCTAGCCTTCAAAGTCCAATAACACAAGAAAATGCAATACACTCCTCTTCTGCGGGAAATAGAGAAATTGTTGGATAGAAAGCTTGAAGAAAAGCTTGAAGAAAAGCTCAACAAAAAATTTGAAGAGAAAATGAAATTTTTCGTCACTCGAGTGGAATTTGACAGGGAGATAAGCTACATAAAAACAAACATGCTCACAAAAAAGGATTTTTTCGACTACATGGCGATGTACGAGGATCAGCTCCAGGAAATGCGTGATCATCGCAACGCAAGGTTGCTAACAGAAAAACAAATGGCGGATATGGACGACTCTATCGCGGACCACGAAAAAAGAATCAGAGTTCTGGAAAAACGTTAAAAAAACAATCTCTCAATCACAAGTTTTTAGAATCCGCCTCCCTCAAAATATCCTCAACTGCGTCCGTTTTTTCCCATGTGAACTCCGACCCGGTCCGCCCAAAATGTCCGTACGCCGCAGTTTTTTTGAATATGGGACGTCTGAGGTCCAAATGTCTTATTATTCCCGCCGGAGAGAAATCAAAAACCTTCCCTACAATCTTTGCCAGCTCCTCATCACTTATTTTCCCCGTCCCGAAAGTATCCACATGGATTGAAAGAGGATCGGCAACCCCGATGGCGTAAGAAACCTGTAATTCACACTTCTTCGCCAAACCGGAAGCAACAAGATTTTTAGCGACATATCGGGCCATGTATGCTCCGCTCCTATCAACTTTCGTTGAATCTTTCCCTGAAAAACATCCTCCTCCGTGTCTGCCCATCCCCCCATAAGTATCCACGATTATCTTCCTTCCGGTAACTCCGCAATCTCCCGGAGGCCCTCCTATCAAAAAGCTCCCCGTCGGGTTTATATGATAATTTGTATTTTCATCAAGCCATTCTCCGCAAATCGGAGTGATAAGATGCTCCTGAAGGTCCTTTTTTATTTGCGATTGCTCAACATCTTTCCCGTGCTGAGTGGAGACAACAACCGTATCCACACGCAAAGGCTTTCCATCCTTATACTCAACCGTGACTTGTGTTTTTCCATCCGGTCTCAGATAGGGCAAAACTTTATTTTTTCTTAACTCGGCAAGTTTCATCGCCATTTTATGAGCCAGCATTATCGGCAGAGGCATAAGTTCCTCGGTTTCATCACACGCAAACCCGAACATCATCCCCTGATCACCGGCTCCACCGATATCAACTCCCTGCGCGATATCTCCGCTCTGCTCCCCGATGGCCGTCAAAACACTGCAGGCTTTATGGTCAAACCCGTATTCCGCGTTATCGTACCCGATTTCCTTTATTGTATTTCGGACTATTTTAGGTAAATCCGAATTAGCTTCCGTGGAGGTCTCTCCGGCTATCAGGACCATCCCTGTTGTCACCAAAGTCTCACAAGCAACTCTGCAATTCGGATCCTGCCTCAACAGGTCATCAAGAACCGCGTCGGAAATTTGATCCGCCATTTTATCGGGATGCCCCTCCGTAACGGACTCGGATGTAAACAGATAATCGGACATAATATCTTTTAAGATTAAGCAAGGTAGACTATACTGCTTTGGCAAATTCAAAACAAGAAAATTATGAGCGCAAAGTCGCCGAAAGTTTTAATAGCGATTATTCACTACAACACGCCGCAGTATCTGAAGACCTGCCTTGATTCGATTTTCAGCCAGACATACGAAAATATGGAGGTGATTTTTATTGATAACGATTCACCGGACAAAAGCGGAGTTGATTTTGTGCGTGAGAACTACGCGAGCGAAGAGAATATTGGGGACGCGGAGAAGACAAATAGAAAGATTGAAATAGTCGAGAATAAAGAAAATACCGGCTACGCGAAGGCGGCGAATCAGGGGATTAAGATGGCGATAGAAAATGAAGATCCCGCTGATTATGTTGTGATAACAAACCCGGACATAATATATGAGCCGGATTATTTTGAGAAAATTGTGGCGCGCGCGGAAAAAGACAAAAAGATCTCCGCGATCACGGGAAAAGTCTACAAATACGATTTTGACAGGGAGCGTCCCACTAAAATAATAGACACGGTTGGGATTTTTGCGTACAGAAACAGAAGGTTTATTGATGACGGGCAGGGATTGACGGACGAGGGGCAGTTTGATGAGGAGCGTGAAGTTTTTGGAGTTTCCGGCGCGTGTCCCATGTATCGTCGTGAGGCATTGGAGGATGTTAAGGTTTTCGATGAGTACATGGACGAGGATTTTTTCATGTACAAAGAGGATATAGACCTTTCCTGGAGATTTCTGCTTTACGGATGGAAGAATGTTTATTATCCGGGAGCTGTCGCGTATCACGGACGCGGCACGGGAATAAAGAGAAGGTTTTTCAACCGGGATGTTCTGGCGAACAGATCAAAACTTAGTAGGTTCCAGAAAAAATATTCATTCAAGAATCAGCATTTGATGGAGAGAAAAAACGAATTGTGGGGAAATTTTTTCATGGATTTTTTGCCGATAATGTTTAAGAAAGGGGCTTTGGCTTTCTACATAACTTTCAGGGAACCGTATTTGTGGCGGAGCTATCTGGATTATTTAAAACAACTTCCCCGCATTTTGAAAAAGCGGAAAATAATAGTTGCAAACAAAAAAGTTTCCGCGAAAGAAATGCGGAAGTGGTTCAAAAAACAATCCGATTACATTCATAAAACGTAAGGGAGTTCGGCGGCAAGGTCACTCGCGGAATAACAGAAGCCTTTTTTCTTGCTGAGCCTGTCCCCGGCAAGTCCCGTGAAGTATGCGGCGCAACGCGCCGCATCAAACCCTTCAAGTCCTTGAGCCAATAAAGAGGCCACAAATCCGGCAAGAACGTCCCCGCTTCCCCCAACAGTCATCCCCGCGTTCCCTGTTGTATTCGTCTCCACGACACCCTCTTCCGAAGAAACATAATCCTTATATCCCTTCAAAAGAACGTTCAAATGCAGGTCCATGGACAAAGACCTCAAAAGAATGACGGATTTTGTATCGTTTTCGTCCACAAAAACATCCCTGTCCACAAGATGCTTAAACTCGTTCTGATGAGGAGTTACAACAAAAGGTTGATTCAAAGGAAACTTTTCTATTTCTTTCAAAACCATTATCGCGTCCGCGTCCAAAACCGTGGGGATCTGAAGATTTTTGACTATATCAAGAACAGCTTCCCTTGTCTGTTGCCTTTTCCCCAACCCCGGCCCTATCAAAACGGAATTACAATTTTTACCGAATTCAATGATTTCCTCAGTCTGGCGGGGCGTCAGATATTCACCGGAATATTTTTTCACAATCAAGTCCGGGGACATACTTCGCGTGCAATCAAAATTACATTCCGGAACAAACAGATAAGCCAGATCCGCCCCCGAATGAATCGCTCCCAAAGCGGATAAAACAGGCGCTCCGTGATAATCAATACTCCCCCCGATAATAAGAACACGCCCGTTCTGTCCTTTATGCGATTTCTCTGAACGAACCGGCAATAAACTCTTCGCGGTTGAACGTTTAATTTGCTTCAGCATAGCCCTCCTCCAGATTATAAAATGCCCTTCCTCCTATAAAGTCTGCCTTCTTGCCAAGTTTCTCCTCAATCCTCATAAGTTGATTATATTTCGCGGTCCTGTCCGTTCTGCACAAAGATCCCGTCTTGATCTGCCCCGTCTCCAACGCGACGGAAAAGTCCGCGATGATTGTATCCTCCGTTTCCCCGCTTCTGTGTGAAACAACACATGTCCAGTTTGATTCTTTTGCGACTTGTATGGCGGAGATCGTTTCAGAAATGGTTCCTATCTGGTTCAACTTTATCAGGATGGAATTCGCCGCTTGTTCTTTGATTCCCTTTTCAAGTAATTTAACGCTGGTGACCAAAAGATCATCTCCCACAATTTGGATTTTGCCTTCCATCTTCTTCATCATTTCCTTCCAACCGTCCCAATCGCTTTCATCATGGCCGTCCTCAATTGAGATTATCGGATATTTTCTTAAAAGAACGTCGTAATAATTAACAAGTTCACTTCCGGTAAGTTCTTCCGGTTTGCCGTTCACCTTCAACTTATAAACTCCGTCTTCATAAAACTCACTCGCCGCTACATCCAGCGCCAACATGATCTCTTTCCACGGTTTATATCCGGCCTTCTCAACCGCTTTTAGAACGAAATCCAAAGCCGCTTCGTTATTGGGAAGATTAGGAGCAAAACCGCCTTCATCCCCGACGGAAGTTCCCAGCCCCTCTCCCTTCAAAAGACCTGCCAATGTGTGAAAAACTTCCGCGCCCATTCGCACGGATTCTTTGAACGAAGAAGCTCCCACGGGCATAATCATAAATTCCTGGATGTCCAACCCGCTGTCCGCGTGCTGTCCACCGTTCATTATATTCATTCCGGGCAACGGCAGAGTCCTGGCGTCCGGATTGAAATATTCATATAGATCAAGACCTCTCTCATTCGCGGAAGCTCTGGCACAAGCCATGGAAACTCCCAAAATCGCATTGGCTCCCAGCCGTTCCTTGTTATCCGTTCCGTCCAAAGTTATCATCAAACTGTCAATGTCCGCTTGTTCATCACTGTCCATTCCCACGACATTCTTCGCCAGTTCACCCTTCACATTTTCCACCGCTTTCAGAACTCCCTTTCCTCCGTATCGGCTTTTATCTCCGTCTCTCAACTCCACCGCTTCACGGGCTCCGGTTGATGCTCCGCTTGGGACAATCGCCCTGCCGAATCCTTTTTCCGTAAAGACTTCAACCTCAATAGTCGGATTTCCTCTGGAGTCCAAAACTTCTCTTGCGTGTATCTTTTCAATCTTTGACATACTGAGATACTAACAACAACTTGCTGAAAAATCAAAACTTTAGCGATGGGCTTCAATGGCCGGCGCGCTAAGGCTCATCTCCGCGCGAACATCAACTTGCTGAAAAATCAAAACTTTAGTAGAGTGGGGCACATGGAAATCTATTGGCACGGAAAAACTTGTTTCAGCGTTAATAACAAAGAGGCTTCGGTTGTGATAAATCCCCACGAGGGTTTAAGCGATTTGAAGGGAGACGTTGTATTGTCTTCTCTTGATGTGGCAACCCCGCTGAGTGAAGTCAAGGGCTCAATAAAGACATTGGCGTGGCCGGGTGAATACGAAGTGAAAGGAATTCCGGTAGCCGCTATAAAGGTCGCGAACACACTTGTTTTTTACTTTGAAGTCGGAAAAGTGAAGATGTGTCATCTGGGAGATGTTGATAGCGTACTTCCAAGCGAAGTTCTGCAAGAGATAGGGGATATAGACATTATGATGATGCCCCTGGGGGAAGGGACAAACCTGGATAACAAGAAGGCGATGGAGGTGATAGAAAGTATTGAGCCGAAAATAGTCATCCCTATGGCCGGCGAATCACCATCCGCGGCACTGAAGAGTA
>PXEC01000026.1 GCA_003566255.1 Candidatus Peregrinibacteria bacterium
ATTGATTTGGCATCGAAGATGCTTGTACGTAAGATCCGTACGCAAGTGAAAATATCCCAACGATAAAGAGACTGATCGCAATCATAAGTCCCAGTCTTTTCGGTGCTGAAATTAAGTTTTTAAACGCTAAATAAAGTTGTTCTTTAAAACGCATTCCATCCGTTAATGTACTGGGTGTAACACTGCGTTCTGGTTGTGCTTTTAAGACCTTATCTTCACTAATTTCACCGTCAAAAAGTCGGATTCTACGGGTTGCGTAGGCTTTAACATGATCAAAGCTGTGCGTCACCATAATCACGAGTTTATCTTCACTCACTTCTTTAAGAAGTTCGATAATTTTTTGACTGCTTTCTTTATCAAGATTTCCCGTTGGTTCATCCGCGAGAACTATTTTTGGTCTGTTTATGAATGCTCTCGCTATTGCCGTTCTTTGCTTCTGGCCGCCCGACAGTTCATATACTTTGTTGTGTTTTTTTGCGGAGAGTTCCACTTCTTCTATCAGTTTATCGGCTTCTTTTTCCATTTCTCCTCTATTTTTTCCATTCTGTGAAAAATAGGAGGGGAGTAATATATTTTTTTTGACTGTCAGAAAAGGTTCAAGATTGAATTCCTGGAAGATAAATCCCACCTTTGAATTTCTGTATGCCGAAAGTTCTTTATCTCTATAGAGGCTTATATCTTTTTTATTTATGAAGATTGATCCTTCGGTTGGATAGTCTAATCCTCCTATCAGATTGAGGAGAGTTGATTTTCCGGACCCCGACGGCCCGACAAGCGCCACCAGTTCGCCTTCTTCCACTTCAAGATTTACATCGATGAGGGCGTCCAGCGCGGTTTTCCCGGAAACGAATTTACGCGAAAGATTTTGTGTTTCAATCATCGGGGGGATTGTAGCACATTTTCAAAGCGTTTCCTCTATTTTTCTTCGGGCTCTTCCTCCTTTTCGGCTTGTACGTTCGTGTAATACTTATCAAAATATTTTTTGGCTCTTTCCAGCTCTTCTATGACTTTATCGTCTTCTCCCGCGTGGAGATATTTTGGGAGGACTTTCAATGAGACCGCGCCCGGATATTTGTCTTGTTTAAGCTTTGTCAAAAAGCTTTCCAACGGCAAAATCCCTTCCTGAGGAGGCGCGTATTTTTTACCTTTGTAAAAGTTTGAAAGGTGAATGTGTACCAAACATTTTTTGAAGGCTGTGTAAGCTCTTATCAGGTCTTTTCTTTGTTCTCCTATTCTTGCCGTATCAAGTGATATGTGTTTGAAACTTTTCATTTCCGTTGTGCTTCCCATTGAGTGTTCCGGGATGAATCCCAAAAATGTTCCGGCGGGTGCATTTTCCAACGCTATTGATAGAAATTCTTTTTCTCTGAGCTTGGGGATTTCTTTTTTGTACCAGTTTGTCAGTTTGAAGTTTGTTATTTTTGGAGGTTGAAGGATAAGGACTTTCGCGCCGACTTTTTTTGTCAACTCTACTAATTCTTCCACCCTTTTTGTTGCTATTTGTTTTGGAGCGGAAACGGCTTTTACAGGCAGATCGTATTCTTCGGTCAATCTTTTTACATAATCCGCGTTGAATGTGTCGTATAAACCGTAATTCACGCTTAAGTCTATTCCGTCGTAACCGGCTTTTTTGGTAAGTTCGAAAATTCTATTGAGACCGTAGCCTTGCAATGAATCTGTGCAGAGAAGTAGCATGTTTGTTTTTTAAATGCTCCTCTATTTTAGCACATCAAAATTTTGTTCGCAATGAAAGGGAGGCGCGGGCATTAAAGCCCGAACGCCTCCACAATGATCTTTGCCGCTTCGGCACGTGTCAGGTTGTTTGAAGGTCCAAAATATCCCGTTGGATTTCCTTCCGCGTCGGAGTATCCGTTTACAAAGCCTTTTGATACCGCGAAGCTGAGATAGTGGATGTACCATCCTTCCGGGTTGATATCTTTGAAGTTGACCGAGGAATCGGATTTTCCGTGTTCTGCGATTTTTTCTTCCGCGTACTTGGCTAGAAGAATGACTTTGAGCGCTTCAACTCTGTTTATGTTATTTCCCGGCCTGAATGTTCCGTCATTATATCCTTCGACCCAGCCCTTTGACGCTGCGAGAGATACATAAGGTGTGTACCATTTTCCCTTTTCGACATCAATGAATGGATTATCTTCTTTTTCGGGGACTTTGAATGAGCAGCCTGTTACTATTTTTGTCATTTCCGCTCTTGTGATTGGATTATTTGGCCCGAATAGGTTGAGTGATCTTCCATATGAATCCGTGTATCCGTGAACTCCGCATTTTTCTCTCAATATGTATATGTATCCCTCTGCCCAGTGTCCTCTTGCGTCCTCAAACTCTACTAATTCCTCATGTGCGCTTGGGGGGTATCCCGGCTTGGTTGAGGGAGGATATTCTTTGGGAGGAAGCGGTTTTGTGAGGTCGTATGGGGGTATCGGGGGGAAAATTTTTCCCGGAAATGGTAGGCGTGGATGTGTTGGATCTTCCGGGTCGGTTGGATCTTCCGGGTCAGTTGGATCTTCCGGGTCAGTTGGGTCTTCCGGGTCAGTTGGATCTTCCGGGTCGGTTGGGTCTTCCGGGTCAGTTGGATCTTCAATTTCCAGTTCCCAGCTTAGTCTGGGGTAATCGTTTCCATTCTCTATGTACCAGATTTCGTCAACGAGATCTTCCATTAGCGCCATGTTCCATTCTTCGTCCAGACCAACCGTGTTACTATTTGTAAATGTGTCGATTTCCTGCATTTCCGAGGTTGATTTTGGTTCGCCCTTTCCGGTATCACTTCGTCCGGAAGTCTCTTCGTCGTAAAAAGAATTGTTGATTTGGTTGAGTATTGGGGTGAGCCCGACCCATCCCACCAAGCCGCCGGCGTTATTTGGGCATGTTACGGATCCCGTGGAATATGTTTTGTTTATTATGCTGGATTCGTCATTGGACTGACTTCCCGCTAGTCCTCCCACAAATCTTGTTCCTTTCACGTCACCCTCCGCGTAAGAGTTTTTTATTGTGCCTCTGGCGTTTCTGCCAACCAATCCTCCCACGTGGGAATAGCCTTCACTGATGGATGTTCCGGAATAAGATTCTTCTATTGTTCCGCTATTTTCTCCTACTAATCCCCCCACCATCATGTTCTGAGCGATCACTTCCACCGTGTTTGCTGTATATGATCTTTTGATGCTTCCCACCGTGTTATTTCTGCCGATGAATCCTCCTACATATAGTGTGTCGGGACCGGATGATATTGAAGTATTGGTGACGGAAGAATCAACTATATTCCCCCAATTTTCTCCGATTAGTCCTCCCGCCAGATAGCTTTCCGAAAGGAGATTTTTATCTATATTTATTGTTCCGTGAGAAAAATGTGAATCTATGACGGTACTACCGTTAGAACTGGCTCCCGCTACTCCTCCAATCATGTATTCTCCGTTTATATCGCCGGAGACGTGGACATTTTTTATTGTGGAATTTGATCCGTTGTTCCCTGCTATTGAGCCGACCCATCTTTGCCCGGTCACTTCAACTTTATCCATATTTAGCTTTTCTATCGTGGAGTTTCTTGTGTTTCCGAACAAGCCTACATAGATTGTTGAGGGCCTGTTTATGTATAGGTTTGATATTGTTTTTTCATTTCCATCGAAGTTTCCTTCAAATTGGATAGAAGCTGTTCCAATCGGGTTCCAGCCCTCTCCGGTCGTGAATATTTCTTTGTTCGCGGGGTTTGCGTAGGATGCGGTGTTATCGAAATCTAGATCGTTGATTAAAATATAATCCGCGCTTAGGTTGTTTCTTATGTTGTTAAGATCTTCGATTGTCCGTATTTCTATGGGGTTTTGGGCGGAGGTTATTCCGGCCGTGTTCATGAATACCCCCATTATTATTAGCAGTCCGTAGGAAAGTAGCTTCTTCATATGTTGAAGTTAGATTGTTTATGGCCGCGAAATATGACACAACTTGACTGGACGGTCAATAGGTTTTTGGTGAGATCTCGCTTTGGCCTCCCATGTAAGGTTGGAGAATTTTTGGGATTTGGACTGAGCCGTCTTTCTGTTGATAATTTTCCAGTATCGCGACTAATGTCCGAGGAATTGCGATTGCAGTTCCGTTTAGAGTGTGGACAAGGGCTTTGTTTCCTTCGGAGTCTTTGTATTTGATTGAAGCGCGGCGTGCCTGGAAGTCCGTGCAGTTTGAACAGGATGTCAGTTCTCTGAATTTGTTTTGAGTTGGGATCCAGACTTCTATGTCGTACTTTTTTGCGGCGGGGGCACCCAAATCACCGGCTGCTATATTTACAACCTGATAGGGAAGTTCCAAATCTTGGATTATTTCTTCTTCCAAGCCGAGTAGGAATTCATGTTCCTCTTCTGATTTTTCCGGATGGCAGAAGCTGAACATTTCCAGTTTGTCGAATTGATGGACTCTTATTATTCCGGCTGTGTCTTTTCCGTATGAGCCGGCTTCTCTGCGAAAGCATGTTGAAAATCCGCAATATCTTAGGGGGAGTTGTTTTTCTTCAAGGATTTCTTTGTGGTGAAGCATTGTGAGCGGGACTTCCGATGTACCCACAAGGAAAAGGTCTTCATCCGCTTGGTAGATTTCGTTTTTTTCCGCGGGGAAGAATCCCGTGGCGAACATGGCTTGTTCTTTTACCAAAACCGGGGGAATTACTGGAGAGAACCCTTTTGATATAAGTTTGTGAAGGATGTGTTGGACAAGCGCGAATTCCAGAAGGACCGCTTCGTTTTTGAGGTAGTAAAAGCGCGCGCCGGAGGCGCGCGTTCCTCTTTCAATGTCTATTATGTCCAATTCTTTTCCCAGTGTTATGTGGTCTTTCGGTTCAAAGTCAAAATTTTTGGGTTCTCCGTGAGTTTTGAAGGGTTTGTTGTCTTCTTCCGTGCCGTCGGGAACGGAATCTAAAGGCGGATTGGGTACTGACGCGACAAGTTCGTCGATTTCTTTTTCCATCTGTGCGATTTCCGGCTCTATCAATTTTAACTCTTCTTTGACTTTTTTCATCTCTGCCAGCGTTTTTTCTTTGTCTTCGCTTGTTGCGATTTCTTTTGAAACACGGTTTTGTTCCGCTCGCAAGCTCTCCGCTTTTTGAAGTTTTTCTTTGCGTTTTTCGTAAAGGTCAACGATTTTATCAACTTCAATATGGACGTCCTTTCTTTTGGCGCCTCTTTTAATCAATCCCGGATTTTCAATTATGAATTTTATGTCCTGCATGGTTCACATGATAGCGTTTTTGATCACGCTTTGCTAACGTATTCTCCGCTGTCCGTGTTTACTTTTATAACATCGCCTTCTTTTATGAAGAGAGGGACTTTTATCATCGATCCGGTTTCTATTTTTACCTCTTTTGATCCTCCCGTTGCGGTGTCTCCTTTCAATCCCGGAGGGGCTTCAATCACCTTGAATTCCATTTTTTGAGGGATTTGTACGCTTACCGGCACTCCGTCAAGATACATCGCGTAGCATTCGGTTCCTTCCAAAAGATATTGTTTCGCGTCGCCTATCGCTTCTTCC
>PXEC01000091.1 GCA_003566255.1 Candidatus Peregrinibacteria bacterium
AACGTGTGAGCGGCTTGGTCGCATTCACCAAGCTGACCCAGAAAACAGCTCTGCAAACAGCGGAAGCTGTGATTGCCAAGCTACAAGGGCTCATTGCTCATACTATAACCTTTGACAACGGGAGCGAATTTAGTGCCCATGGTCTCATATCTCAGGCTCTCGGCGTCATAGTGTATTTTGCTGACCCATACAGCTCTTGGCAGCGCGGAGCCAACGAAAACACCAATCGACAACTCAGAGCCTATCTGCCAAAACGGAGTGACATACGAGACCTATCACAGGAAGAATTAGACAATATAGCCTGGGAGCTTAACAACAAGCCTAGGCGCAGACTAAACTGGCATACCCCACAGGAAGTCTACGATTGGCTTGTGCAACACCCCGACCAAACGCTAGACTTAGAGCAGGTTGCGTTTGGTTCTAGAATTTAGGTCATAGTGAAGGCCGGGTGTTTTGGCCAGCTACTGGCTAGGCAGGCTATTTCTTTCGATTTTTATAGAAACCAGCAATCCAAGTCAATACCCCGATTGTGGACGCCAAGACACCAATTCCCGCTATAATAACAGCGTAAGCGGGTGCATTGGCAAGCCAGAGTATCACCCCGAGTAAAATGACACCAATCCCTAAAAGTATTAGAAATGATGCAACGGAATAGGATCTCACTTTGGTCGGTGATTTTGGCGGAGTGACGTCATCTGGTTGTGGCGGCTCTATTGGCGCCTTGATAATCTCTTGTGCAGGATAGCCAGCAACGCTATCTTGGCTGTCGGTGTTTTTTGAGGCAGAGTTGTAGTCTTCTGGTTCAGGCATAAGTATCCTTGTCTTATAATCAGTATAGCAAAACGGTTGTTTCAATCTTTTCCAGACTGTTAGCTACATCACAGACCCAAGTGTTGCTAGGTGATATATTTTTATGTATGACCTATGAAGAACTTCAACGGCTAATCCAAGATTTAGAGCAGTATCAACGCGATAAAACTCAGGAAAAAGAGTCTTTGCAAAATGAGCTAAAAAAAATCAACGATGAGTTTGCCGATATCAAAAACGAGGCTGCCCAAAGCTTAGCAAGTGCTGCAAAACAGGCAGCTGGATTTTCTCCTGGAGCCGTTGATAGCGCTAAGAGAAAATATCAAGATAAGCAAAAAAGCAAACAAGATGAAGCCGAAAAGATAAAACAGCAACTGTCTGAATTCGATAACGAGCTTGAACAAGTCAATCGCGTGCTACAAGAGCTCAAGAAGCTCGAGCCTAGCTACCGAGATCTTGAGCAAAAGATTTTACGATGGCAGCAAGAAGCCGAACAGTTTATCGGTAGACGATCTACAGGTTTGTTCTGATGCGCTAGTTCACTTTCGGCAGCTGTTTATAAGACAAGTGGATATTAAAGGAGGGCTTATTTATTCGAAATAATACATCACATATCATTTAAGGAAGGAGATGCAAACTATGAACACGGAAGATTACGGATCAGAGCCATACGTTGTTAACATAGAGAAACTAACACAAAATAACGATAAGTTTCGCGTTGCTAAATGGACGGGAGCAAACCTGCAGATGACTGTGATGTCAATTGAGCCTGGTGGTGACGTCGGCCTTGAAGTTCACAATGACCATGATCAATTTTTGCGCATAGAACAAGGTAAAGCGAAGGTTGAGATGGGGCCGAGTAAATCAGAACTTAATTTCGTGGAAGATGCTGAAGCCGATTTTGCTATTTTTGTTCCAGCAGGTGCTTGGCATAATATTACTAACATCGGTAAATCGCCTCTAAAACTTTATTCGATATATGCACCTCCAGAACATAAAGCTGGAACTATTCATGAGTCATACGAAGATGACCCTGAGCATTAAATAAAAAATATTTTTAGTAAAAAAACTGGTTGAGTATATTGATACGGCTGGCATTTTTAATCTTTTGTTGATACTGCATTCCAATAGTTGTGTTTTTTCAGCATTATTTCAGCATCATTGACTAGTATGAAGGTGCTGCAATAAAACGCAGCGAATAATAAATAAAGCAATAATAAAGGAGGATTAAATGTCAACTAAATATTTGCTAGCAGGATTCATTGCAGTGAGCGGCTTTATCGGTCTAGCGACCGTAGAAGGAGCTTCAGCCGAATCAGTACGCGAACGCATCGGGCAATATAGCGCACAGCGTGAAGATGCGAGAGCTGAACGTCACGCAGAACGATCGGCGCATCAGTCTCAGCTACCAAATCGACTCAGTGATGCGGTAAGCGAAGGTACCCTGACCGAGGATCAAAAAAGTCTTCTGCTACAAAAGCATGAAGATATGCAATCTGAGCGCGAGCTATGGCGTGAAGAAAAAGCAACTATGACCCCCGACGAAAGAAGGGCTGCAGCTGAAGAGCGTAGACAAGAAATGCAGCAATGGGCAGAGCAAAACGACATTCCTACTGAGTTTGTAGCTCAAGGCCAAAGAGATCGAGCCGAGCACAAATTTGGCAACGGTAATGGCATGAGGTGGCAACAGTAGAAGCTATCTTGTAAAATAGTATGCACTTCGGGCCTGGCTATAGATATGCCGGGTCCGACTTTTTATGAATCAAAGCGTATAATGGATAGTCAAGAATGAAAATTTTAGTTGTAGAAGACGAAGAAAAGATCGCGAAGGCAATCCAACGAGGCTTACGCCAGCAAAGCTACGCCTGTGATATTGCGCTAGACGGCGATGAAGGGCTTGCGATGGCACAAGCCGAGCCTTATGATTTATTCATTTTTGATATTATGTTTCCTGGCTCGCTTTCTGGCCTAGATTTAGTGAAAAAGTTACGCGAAGAAGGCTCGTCTACTCCTATTCTTATGCTTACCGCCAAAGATACTGTTATCGATAGAGCTTTTGGGCTGAACTCTGGGGCAGACGATTATCTCGTTAAGCCTTTTGCTTTTTTGGAGCTCATCGCTCGCGTAAGAGCATTGTTGCGACGACGCAAAGACAATATTATGCCACAGTACAGCACAGGCTCTCTAGCCATTGACCTAGACAAACAAGTTGCAGTGTATAACGAGCAAGAAATTCAACTTAACAAAAAAGAACTTTCCCTGCTCGAATATCTTATGAGAAATAAGAATCGAATCGTTACAAAAACTCAGTTGATAAACCATGTGTGGGATAGCGACAGTATGATTTTAGAAAACACAGTTGAGGTACACATAGCTTCTTTGCGCAAAAAAATTGAAGGCACCCTTCAAGAGAAATTTATTCATACCAAGAAAGGTTTCGGTTATATGCTTAAGGACAAAAAAGATGACACTGCATAAGCCGTCTCTTGTATTGGCCGCAAAGTATCTCGCTGTAATCATGATTATTAGCATATTTTTCAGCGTGAATATGTATAATACGTCAGTCCAAGAGCTAGGTCGTGGCTATGGTCGGTTCGGTGCGGGTATAAATCGGTCACTCAGTCAACAGCAACTTGCAGAGCTTCGCGAGGAGCAGGTTGCGATATCAAGACAGTCATTGATTAGTCGACTAATGATAATTAATGCCTTTGTTTTGCTGGGCGGAGGCGTTATTAGCTATTATCTTGCCCGAAAAACACTTGAACCAATCGAGCAGGCACATGAGGCTCAAATTCGCTTCACTTCTGACGCTAGTCACGAGCTTCGGACTCCCATAACTGCTATGCGCAGTGAGACCGAAGCATTTTTGATGGCGCCGAAACCTAAGCTCTTAGAGGCAAAAGCGGTCATGCGCAGCAATATTGAGGAGCTAGAAAAAATCACTGTTTTGATAGGCGGGCTATTGCGGCTAGCTAGGTCATCAGAGATGAAGCCTAACTTAAGCCATATAACAATCCAGAAACTCGTTGAGTCCGGCATCGACAAAGTTAAAAATCAAGCTAAAGAAAAACACATAACCATAGAGAGCGTCATTGATAACAAAGAGACGGCTGTACTTGTTGATAGTGAGCTGATTTCCGACGCCGTGAAGCAATTGCTTGAAAATTCAATAAAATTTTGCGAACCATCAAAAACAATTATCGTAGCCGCGGGCTTGCGAAACAGAAAGCTTTTCATTTCTATTCAAGACGAAGGCCCTGGTATCAAGCAGTCGCAGTTGCCTCATATCTTTGATAGGTTTTATCAGGGTGATGGATCAAGAAGCAAGTCATCAGCCTCCGGCTTTGGAATCGGGCTTTCGATAGTCAAGTCAGTAATCGAGCTTCACGAAGGTGAGGTAGACGTTAAGAGCGAATTAGGCAGCGGAACAAAATTTACCATAACTATTCCTCAAGGCTAAAGCTGCATCATTGCTGCGATCTTGCGATGAAAAACCAGCCATAATACACCAACCCCACCATCTATAAGCCTCACTAGCTTCCGCACCATCTCGACTGAATCTATCCGACGCATTAGTCCCCTGCTGCTCGGTTATTCTTCATCTTTGTGAACGTCAATCTCATCGTTGTGGTCATCTTCGCACTCATCATCGTGATCATCTTCACTTTCTTCGAGCGATGAATGGCTCGCCTCCTCACAGCCATGATCGTGCGGCACTAAATCATGCGCAAGATTAATCAATAATCCCACTATCAACACTCCCGCAATCAGCAAAGCCGCGCTTGCATCGATGAGCTTATGCTTGGCGCCATTTGCATGTAGCGTAGGGATTATGTCGCTCATCGCAATGTAGAGCAGGAATCCAGCGCTAACGCCGAGAAGCACGCCAAGCGGAAGCTGTTCACTCGATCCAAGCAGGTAGGTAGTGACCGCGAACACAAACGTCGCAAGCGCGCTTACTATGTTAACCAAAATCACCTTGCCTCGTGACATACCCTTTGACAGCAGTAGACCAAAATCACCAATTTCTTGTGGTATTTCATGCGCAACAACTGCGAGCGTGGTCGCAATACCCGTGGGTATACTCACCAAGAATCCAGCTGCGATAACTACTCCATCGACAGCATTGTGCAATGTATCCCCTGCAATCACCAAGAAACGATTGGGGTCCTTGTCAGCATCTTGACCATGACGATGGTGATGAAAAAAATGAAGCCCTCGCTCCAAAAAAAAGAACGTCAATATGCCTGCAAGCGTTGACATAAAGACTGATTCTGGGGAGGCCTTTTCAACCCCTTCTGGCAATAGATCAAAAAATACTGCGGCAAGCAAAGCCCCAGCCGCAAACGGTGTCGCATACAGAGCGAACTTGTGTGCAAGCGATTCTTTGCTAATGATGAGTAGGCCGCCAATGAGCGAAACCATTCCGCCGGCTATCGAAAATGTAATAACGTATCCAAGTGTTGACATGATTATCCTACTAAATGTAATTAAATATCTCTTTCATGCTATCAACCGATAATTACTAACACAAATACATCGCAGAATGCATTTTCTTGGGTCGTGTCTGACACCTGAAAAGCATTTTGAGAATATCTATTTTTGCGACAGATTTGCAATTTAATATAAAGGTGCATAGAGCCTCGAGACTCGTTTCGTCTAACAACAATCC
>PXEC01000011.1 GCA_003566255.1 Candidatus Peregrinibacteria bacterium
CCGTCTGGACTTTTTATAATACACAAGAAAGGATTACCATATACTTAGGCCCATTCTAAACACAAATGGAGAATTTGTAAAAGAAATTGTTACAACCCCATCTCCCTCTTGATCGCGTTCAAGTCACGGACCAAACGCAAATCCGTTTTCAACATATCCACGGTCTTATTACAAGCATGCAACACCGTGGTATGATTCCTTCCCCCAAACCCCATTCCTATTTTTTCGTAAGAATCGCCCAGTTCATTTTTTATCAAATACATGGAAACCTGCCTCGGGAGCATAACACTCCTATGTCTGTCCTTTCCAACAATCTGGTCAACCGTAACGCCATAATATTCGGCAACCACATCCATGATCTCCGCCGCGCTCCTAACAACGATTTTTCCATTACGCCCCTCAATATCGTACCCTATAATCTTCTGGGCCTTATTCATCCTCTTTATTATATCCGCGACAGACCGCATCGTCGCGACCCTGTCAAACAATTGCATATCCGCGACAATCTGCTTCAAAACCCCCTCAAGTTCCCTAACGCTTGTCTGAACATTTGTCGCGACAAAACACAAAACCTCCGGATCAATAATAATTCCGTATTCCCCACACTTTTGGTGAAGAATCGCGAGCCTTGTTTCAAAATCGGGCAAAACCAGTTCCGTCACCATCCCCATCGAAAAACGGCTTTTTAATCTTTCATCAAGGTCATCCAGTTCGGAGGGAGCTCTATCACTGGTCAAAACAATCTGCTTGTTCCCGTCATAGAGTTCGTTAAAAGTGTGAAAGAATTCTTGCTGTGAAGAATTTTTTCTGGCAAAAAACTGAACGTCGTCAACAAGAAAACAGTCGACATTTCTGTACCTATCCTTGAATTGGCTCATGTGTCGCTTCCCGATGGCATCAACGACCTCGGTCACGAATCTTTCAGCGGTTATGTACTTCACCACCAAATCAGGAAAATTCTTCAGGATTTCATTTCCGACGGCTTGCAATAAATGTGTCTTTCCCAAACCGACGGTACCATAAATATAAAGAGGGTTATAAATGCCCCCCGGCATCCCGGCCACGGCCTGACAAGCGGCATGCGGCAAGCGATTATCGCTCCCGACAACAAAATTGGAGAGAGAGTAACGTCTATTTATCATCTGGCTGACAATCTTCTTATCTCCAGCTCCTTTTCCCACCTTTACTTCATTCAAATTTTTAACCTTCCTCACACTCTTCACTCCATCGTCAACAAAAAAAGAATTTATATTTACGGCCAGAGCATTCCCCTTCTCGCTAAGTTTTCCTTTCACTTCGTATTCCACACTTTCTATGGAAGGATCTATCTCTTTCGCGGCCTGCAAGATCTTCAAGCTGAATTTGTCCAACAACCACGTTTTCGCAAAAGCAGTGGGAACACCTACAACCAAAACTCCGTTTTCCACCGACAAAGCGGTGGTATTCTGAAACCATGTAATAAAATTTGCTTTTTTTATAGTAGGTTTCAAACGTTTTAAAACGGAAATCCAGAAATCCTTCTGCGACATAAGAAGTATAAATAATAAATGACGCCCGCAAAATGTTTAGCCCAATAAACACCCTGCGATGGCATAGTAATGATTTTAAAATTCCCAAACAAGTCATTTGAACGAGCAAAAGCACTCCACAATAAATTGTGGTACAAGCAAAAAAAAACACAACATATACACAAAAACACCCACTCCGAAACATTTTTCCAAAACTTTCAATAACTCAACAATACAAACTTGACAAACAGGGCAAGCAGAAAATTTCGGACTATGCCATGGCATGAAGCATCCTGAGCTTGAAACAAAGCAACCGCTTTCTGCTTCGCCGACTTAATTTATTCCAATGCATCTCAAAAATCCGACCTTATTTCTAGCTGTTTGCGATTCGCATTATATCGCCATAAGTAACGGCAAAAATAAGCAACAGAATGAGAATGTAACCGAAGGCATGTATAAAAGATTCCCCCCTCTGCGGCACGCGCCTCCCGATAATAAGCTCAACAAGGATAAAAAGCAGCCGACCTCCATCAAGAGCCGGAATGGGTAAAATATTTATCACAGCGAGACTCAGGGAGAGAATCGCCACAAATCTTAAAATTGGAATAAATCCCTCCTGTACGAACATATGCGTCATCTGGGCAATCCCCACCGGACCGGCAACAGTCTCGCGCACTCCGCCTCCACGGACCAAGTTCCCAACAAAATCACCAAACATGACCACAGTAAACTTGGACAGTTTGTAAGTTTCTCCGAAAGCCTTATACAAAGAAACATGAAAAGGATATTTTTCATCCTTTATCTCCATAACGGAAGAAAGAAGCCCTACATTATAAAGACGCATCCCCTTGTCCGCGCCGTAACCTATCAGTTCGGAAAGAACAACCCCCACACGCCCGTCTTCATCCGGCTTCATCTCATAAAAAAGAGTCTCATCGCCACGCTGAACAACAAATGCCAATAACTCCCCCCTGTTTTCCCAAACAAACTCCACAAACTCACTCGCCTCCACAATTTTCTTACCATTGACGGAAATAATGACGTCCTCTGAACGTAAACCGCTTTCCATCGCGGGAGAAGAAGGAACAACATCAGAAACGATGACACGCTGGACTTCACTTCGGACCACCAAAAAATCTTTTATCTCTCCATCTCTATAAACTTCGTAATCCAAAAGCGCCTCTCCGCGAGTCAAATCTTCAAAACTTTGGATACCGAAAACCTGTTGGCCATTTATTGTCAAAATGACATCACCCGCCCGTAACCCAAACTTATAAGCATGCGCGTCAACAGGCAGATCATAAACTTTGACCCGGGGGAAAAATGAAAAATTATGAAAAGTCATCCCGGAAAACTCCTTCTCCGAAACAATTTTTGTTTTATTCCCATCGGCATCAATAACGGAATAGCGCCCCTCCGAATTATCAAGAACATCCTGCAAAACAAAATCGTTTATCTTTTGTCCGCCGAAAGCGTAAACGGTGTGCCCCTCCTCAAACCCCAAATTATAGGCCTCACTCCCCTCCTCAACTTCCTTAACGATCAATCCGGGCTCCACTATTATGTCGCCTCTGTTCACGGCATCAAGAATTTCATCCGGCACGAGAAGAGGCTGCATACCGGCGGTAAAACCCACAACCATCAACATCCAAGCCACTAAAAAATTCATGACCACGCCGGCAATAATGACTTTTACTCTGGCACGCATCGGCTTCCCTGCAAAACTACGCTTACTTCTCAACATTTTCTCCTCGGATCCGTCCTCCCCGTACATCCGCACAAAACCCCCGAAAGGGATCCAGTTTATGGAATAAATAGTTTCACCCTTCTTCTTGCCCCATATCCTCGGCGGCAATCCCAAACCGAACTCTTCAACTTTGATCCCCGCGCGCTTGGCCATGACAAAATGCCCCACTTCATGCACAAGAATAAGAAAAGAGAAGATGACAAGAAAGACTATAATTGTAACCAGATAAGTCATATTTTTATACCGTCATAATATCCTTTTCCTTCGCCGCGGAAACATCGTCTATTTTTTTGTTTGCCTCATCAACCTTTTCTTGCAATTTTTTTTCAGCGATATGTAAATCGTCCTCGGTCAATTCGCCGGAGCCTTTCATTTGCTTGAGCTTGTTGTTGACGTCCTGCCTGGCATTTCTCACCCCCACACGAGCTTGCTCGGCAAGCTGTTTTACATGCTTTGTGAGATCACGCCTTCTCTCCTCGGTCAAAGGGGGGATATTTATTCTTACAACAACACCGTCATTGACGGGATTAAGCCCGATTCCCGCTTCCGTTATACCTTTTTCAATCGCTCCGATAGCGCCTTTGTCCCAAGGCTGGATCACGACAGATCGAGGATCCGGAATACTGATGCTCGCAATCGCCTTCATAGGCTGGGCCACTCCGTACATATCAACGGAAATGTTTTCAACAAGCGCCGCATTCGCCCGCCCGATTTGCAATCGGGAAAACTCATTCTTCAAATGAGCAATGACTTTCTCAAATTCCGTAACAGAATCGGAAATTACTTGTTCTGCTGACATATTATATTTGTTTAATTGATAAAAGTTCCCACGTTTTCGCCTTTTATGGCTTTTTCTATATTCCCCTTAACATTTAGATTGAAAACTATCATCGGCATTCCTCCTTCTTTGCACAGAGAAGCGCAAGTAAGATCCATAATTCCTAGTTTTTGTTCGATAACCTCACGATAAGTCATCTTCGTAAACTTTTTCGCGTCTTTGTGTTTCATCGGATCCTTGTCATAAACATAATCAACTTTCGTGGCCTTCAATAAAACATCGCATTTCATTTCCAGAGCACGCAAAGCCGCGGCCGAATCGGTAGTAAAGAAAGGACTGCCCGTCCCCCCCGCAAAAATGACTATTTTCCCTTTTTCCAAATGATGACGAGACCTCTTTGGAAGATAGTTTTCCGTAGCTTTTTCACATGGAAAAGCGCTGACAGCACGAACTTCCGCCCCGACTTGCTTAAGGGCGCATTCAAACGCGAGGGCATTCATAACCGTTGCCATCATCCCCATAGTATCAGAAGTGACTCGATCCAATTTCAAATCCTTGAAATCTCTGAAACGCCAAATATTTCCTCCGCCTATAACAACTCCGATTTGACATCCTTTTTTCTGCAATTCATGGACGTCGTTTGCGAGACGCATCAAAACTGCCCCATCGAAAGGCTCCTTTCCGTCCCCTCTGAAAACTTCCCCCGACAACTTCAACAAAATGCGCTTGTATTTCATAATACTAACTTCTTAATAATATCCAAGCCAACCCGATTCCCAGCAGAATTCCTACAACAAAAATAAAAGGGACCTTTCTGTCCGGTTTTTCTTCATGGGCATTGGCAAGATCGGCAAGAAGACCGGTACTTATTATAATGTCTTCATCCATGTGATCCTCAAAAACCTCTTCACAATCATGAGTCTCCACAAGGTTGACGAACTTATCAAACTTGACTTTTACCTTATCATGGGGCTTCATATCCGCCTTTTCCAATTCATCAAGAGGAACAGTGGAAATGCCACCAAAAGGTTTTTCAACATCTTCGTCATCTACGGAGCATTTACCACTTTCATCTCCGAGGCGGACACGCTCCTTGGATACTCCATCATCTTCAACACGATTTATCCTGAACTCAGGCTCTTCGTCCTCCCTTGAAGAGTCCCGAAGATTTATGACACCATCATCGTCGTTATCAAATTTTTGAGGCATGGCAGAAGATTAGCACAAGAATTAAAATCTCTCAATAAACAAATTTCCTTCTTTACATCATTCCTCCCATGCCCCCCATTCCGCCCATCCCGGCAGCAGCCGCGGCAGAATCATCCTTCTTTTCTTCAGGGATATCACAAACGGCACCCTCCATAGTCAGGAAAATAGCCGCAACACTCGCGGCATTTTCAATGGCACTCCTTACGACCATCTTGGGATCGATTATTCCAGCC
>PXEC01000143.1 GCA_003566255.1 Candidatus Peregrinibacteria bacterium
AAAGCACTTCTCATCTTCTCCGAATAATCGTAAGTTACAGATTTTGTCGCAAAGATATTCGGCGTCTTTTTCTTCGTCTCCATGCGTGATTCCCAGAAAAACCAACAGTCCCTCCCCTATTTCCCCTTCGACATTGCCGTCCACCTTGACTCGGGCTTCGCTAACTTTTTGTATGAGGGCTTTCATATCTATTTATTGCTTTCCTTTTGTTTGTTCCTCCAGTCCAGAAGTGCGTTTGATAACACATTCACGAAGGACTCCGCGGTCTTGTGGCTCATATTGACCCTGCTGACCACCTTTATTGTCGGCTCTCCGGCGTTTGGAACGGAATACCCCATGTCTATGACGCATTCGTTGCTGTTGAAGTGTACCGATATCGCGTTCGTGTAGACTCCCGCCTCAAGTGAATCGGGGACTTTTACCTTATACTTCTTTTCATTTGCCATGATGTTGTTTTTTAATGATTATTCAGTGAGAAGTTATCATGTTGTCGATTTTGCAACAACACTTAATTACAGATTATCCTTTTATTTTGCCGGGGGAATGCTTGCGTCCTTGCTGTTTGGTGTAAAAGTGTAAGCATGGGCGACTTTGAGAATATAAATTTGGATTTTATTGAAATGCATGCGGACTCGCGCAGGTTTTTTGTGAAGGGGCAAAGAATTTTTTTAAGAAATAAGGAGTTCTCCCTGCTTTACTATTTCATCACGAATATGGGAAAAGTTTTGAGTCGGACACAGATACTGGAGGATGTTTGGGACAGAAACATTGTTTGCCCGACAAATACCGTGGATGTGCATGTCAGCAATCTGAGAAGAAAACTGAAATCGCATGTTGATAACGAGTGTATAAAAACCGTTCATTGTATCGGGTACATATTCGACCCTTATGATAATAGTTATTAAATAGGAAACTATTTTGGCAAGCCTTACAAGTCCAATTTTTTGCGATAGTTTACAAATGTTCCTATAATTCGGTCCGTAGGTTACTTTTTTAAATCTCTCACTCCTCAATCATGCAAAATTCCAACTTTACGCTGGCCGAAACTTTGGTCGACCTCGAATCCGTCGTCAATAACTTGCTTCTTTTGCTTTCCGACAAGGAAAAGTTTGTTATAAAAAAGCGTTTTGATTTGGATGGGAAGGGACGACACACTCTTGAAGAGGTCGGTCGTGAATTTGCAGTTACACGTGAACGAATCCGACAAATAGAGAAGAACGCTCTGGCAAAGATGAAGCGTAATGTTTTTAATACCACACTTAAAGACCTGCACCTCCAGACCCTTTCGATTGTCAGAAGTCATGGCGGTCTCATTAGAAAAGATAATTTGGTGGACGGTCTTGTCACGGATATCATCCCCCCGGAAAAACTGAAGAAAGGGGCTATGGATCTTGCCCTTAATTTGCATGATGAAATCGGCTTTGTGGGGAACACTATAAATTTCCATCCCTACGCGCGTGAAAAGGATATTCACGACCCCTCTCTGAAGTCCATGTCTGATCGGATGCTTAACCAAATGCGTAAGTACGGAGATGTTAGGCCTTTGGAGAAAATCCATAACGATCTTCAACCCGTCTTCGATAATTTGAACTTTGGAGTCGCGGGTCTCAGATCATTGGTGAATATTGATAAACGCATGACACTTTTGGACAACGACCTTATAGCTTTGGTTGAATGGAGACATATAAATCCAAGGACTCTCAGGGACAAGATACTTTATATTTTGCGCAATTTAAGAAAACCGATGCACTTCATGGACATAGCAAGGAAAATAGAAGAGAGCAATTTTGATAATCGCTCAATAAATTTGCAGGCCGTTCACAACGAGCTGATCCGACACGATCAATTTGTCCTGATAGGACGCGGAATCTACGCCCTCAGCGAATGGGGATATGAAAGCGGCACCGTCGCGGATGTAATAGAGTCCATATTAAAAGAGAAAAAGGAACTTCCGCAGGACGAGATCGTGGACCTTGTTTTGAAGAAAAGACAGGTTAAAAAAATCACCGTTGTTTTGGCTCTCAAAAACAGTGAAAGATTCACGAGATTGGGCCGAAAGCATTATCGTCTCAGAGCTTAACAAAATCGTTTTTATTTTTTTCGTATTCCTCTTTTAACGCGGTCCTTTTTGCAAAGATGTCTTTTACGCTTATGTTCCTGCTTTGGGAATACAGTTTTCTTTTTGCCTTTCTCATCGTTCTTAAAGCCGTTTTGTCTTCTCCGTTCACTGCAAGGATCTCCTTTGCGACCTGAATGGCTTTGTCGTATTTTTTCAACTTCATCAATGTGTCCAAATGTTTTGATCCCCCATAAACAAATTCGCTTTTTTGCGCTCTGGCGCCTTCGCGTTTTCTTCGTTCTATCTCTTCCGATAATTTTAAAACGAGAGGGCTTTTATTGTCTATTTTTCTAAGCTCGTTTAAGAAACTTTCTATCGCGTCAAACTTTTTTGATTTCAGCAAATCCCCCTTCGAGTTAATTTTTTTCCTGATAAGCTTTTCTCTGAACTGATGCGTCAGGTCTTGCACGGTTTTGTTTCCGGGGTTGTTCATCTCCAGGGAAACCAATTCTTCCAAAAGGAGGTCCGGCTGTGTGTTCAATATTTCATCCAACCTCGCTGTCTGTCTCTTTACGAACTCCTCTTTCTGTTTTTTTATTCTTTTAACGTACACGTTTTGTGTTTTCATGTACTCCTTCTTGACTCTCTTGTCGTTGGGATTAATTCTCAGGAGTTCGTTTAAAATCTGTAGCGCTTCGCCATGCTTTTCTTCCTTGTTCAGTGATTTTGCAAGTTTAAGTTTTTTTACCGTCACTTTCTCGTTTTCGCTTGCTACCGTTGCCTCTATTTCTTTTTTCAATTTTTCAAGCTTTCTGTTTTTTGGATATTGTTCCAGGTTTGACACACAAAGATTGTATGCCTCTCTGTACCTTCTGTCCGTTATCAGGCTTTTTATTTTCTTCTCTACTTGCGTGATGTAAGCGGAATTACTCAATTTTGTGTTTTATTTTTTGTTCGATTCTTTAAACATAATACCATAAAATGCCTCATTCTTTCAATTCATGCGCTTTTCAAAGACTTTTTATTTCCTCTTTCAGTCTCGCTATTGACGCTTTTGTTTCTTTAAGTCGGGCTTGTTCTTTTTCAACAAGTTCTTTTGGAGCTTTTTCAATGAACCCCTTGCTGTTTAATTTTTTTTCTATGATTTGCAGGAAGGATTCTTTTGATTCAAGCTCCTTGCTCAGTCTTGCAGTTTCCTTTTCCGTGTCCACCATCGCCTCTAGCGGAAGGTATATTTTTGCTTTCTTGAGAATTATCGCCTTGGAGTTTTTCGGTTTTTCTCCCGTTTCCTCAATTGTAAGAGCTTCCAATCTTGCCAGTCTCATTATGGGCTCTCTGTTTTCTTCTATATCTTTTTTATGTTTACCGGCGTGAATAAAAGCTTTGATATATTTTCCCGCTTCTACTCCCATTTCAGCCCGACAGCTTCTTATACCGGTTATTATTTCCTGTATCGTTTCCATGGATTCAGCGTCCTTTTTGAAAACAAGATCGGCATTGTATTGTGGCCAACTCTCCCCCATCAACAATGTTTTTGAAGGGCTTGCGTATTCCCACAATTTTTCCGTAACAAAAGGAACAAACGGATGCAGTAATTTTAAGATATTTCGCAAGACAAAAATAAGAACGTGCGGATTTTTGTATTCGCCTTTTGAAATCTCCAGATACCAATCGCAATATTGTTTCCATATGAACTCGTATATTTTTGTTCCGGCTTCCGAGAACTTGTAGCCGTTCACATCCGAATTAACTTCTTTTATGAGTTCCTGAAGTCGAGTCAATATCCATTTATCCGCCGGAGATTTTACCATCTCCAAATCGAATTCTTTTTTAAGATCTTCTTCGGACACATTCATAAGCGCGAATCTTGCTCCGTTCCAGATTTTGTTAACAAAGTTTCTATATCCCGCGATTTTTTCTTCATACAGTCTCATGTCGTTTCCGGGCGCGCTTCCTATAACCAGGCTTAGCCGCACCGCGTCCGTTCCGTATTTTTCTATCATTTCCAGAGGATCTATACATGTTTCCGGTCTGGATTTACTCATTTTTTGTCCGGTTCTATCCCTTATCAAGCCGTGCAGATAGACCGTATGGAAAGGAATTTCGTTTAACGCGTAGTTTGTCATCATTATCATTCTGGCGACCCAGAAGAAAAGAATGTCATATCCCGTTTCCATTACGGAAGTAGGATGAAAATATTTAAGGTCCTCGGTTTCTTTTGGCCAACCCAGTGTTGAAAAAGTCCAAAGTCCGGAGGAAAACCACGTATCCAGTGTGTCCGGATCTCTTTTCCACTCCTTCTTCCCGCACTTCTCGCACTTTGAGGGCTTTTCTTTTGATGCCTGCGGATGTTCACAGTCTTTGCAATACCAGACAGGGATCCTGTGCCCGAACCAAATTTGTCTGGATATGCACCAGTCGTGCAGGTTGTGCATCCAGTGAAAATATATTTTTTTAAATCTGGCGGGGAGTATCTTAATTTCCCCGTTTTCAACTACCTCTATCGCTTTTTGTTTTATCGATTTCTTTGTCTTCCCGTCTTTTATGACCGGTTTATCAACATCTATGAACCATTGTTTGGAGATCAGCGGTTCTATGGGGCTGCCGCATCTGTAACAAACCGACAGATTGTGTGAAAAATCATCTATTTTCTCTATAAGGCCCATTTTTTTCATATCCCTTACCATTGCTTCCCGACATTCCAAAGTTGTCATCCCTGCGTACTTTCCACAATTTTTCTTCATCCTTCCCTTTTCGTCTATGACGGATTTTGATGGGATGCCGTGCCTTTCCGCTATTTCAAAATCCGCGAAGCTGTGAGCCGGGGTAACTTTTACCGCTCCGGACCCAAATTCGGGATCCACCGCATCGTCCGCAACCACAATCACTTCAAATTCTCCCAGAACTCCGGGGATTTTATATTTCTTCCCCACCATGTCTTTGTATCTTTTGTCTTTGGGATGTACCGCGACCGCCGTGTCCCCAAGCTTTGTTTCAGGTCTGGTCGTCGCAAGTACGAACGGTCCGTATTTTATCCAATATAGTTTATCGTTCTTCTCCTCGTACTCAACTTCATCGTTTGCCAGGGTGGACTCGCATCTGGGGCACCAATTAACTATTCTGTTGCCTCTGTATATAAGTCCGTCTTTGTACATCCTTATAAACCCTTCGCTCACCGCGTCGTTAAGTCCCGAGTCCATCGTGTATCTTTCTCTTGTCCAATCACAACTTGCCCCCATCTTTCTTATCTGATTTCGGATTGTGTCCCGTGAATTTTCAACGTATTTTTTGACCTCTTTTAGAAATTCCGTTCGTCCCAGGTCGTATTTTGTTTTTCCTTTTTCCGCAAGTAATTGTTCAA
>PXEC01000102.1 GCA_003566255.1 Candidatus Peregrinibacteria bacterium
AAAAATTTATCACTCTACAGAGAGATGCTCGTGGACCTTTCAACTTCGGAGACTTTGATCCCCTTTTTGGAGAAAAATGATCTACGCCTCTCCGATCTTGTTGAGGATGATGATGCTCTCCATCTCCGAATCAAGGCCGACGAGGATCTTACAATCGCCGCTTATCGCTATTCAAAGCACGATAGGTCATTATTTTTCGAATTTTTTGATCAAAAGGAGAAATCCGCCGCGAAAAGTTCCGCCGAATTGGAAAAGAGAATCAATAATTTTGTCTCAACTGAAAAAGAGGATGCTCTCAGGGATTTTAGGGAACTGGCAGAAAAACGAGCGGAGGTCAAAGCTGTCATCGATTCAAAAGATGTTTCCGCTCTTATTGAAGAAAAAGGCATGAGTGTTGATGAAAATTTTGTGATTCGGAGTTCCGCGGGTGAGATCATCGGCAAGATAGAACTCGACACCGAGAGCGGCAGAATCGCGCTTGTAGACAAAAGCAACAAAGACTTTTCGCTTGAAGTCAGCGATATAAATACCGCTTTGACTCCCTTCCTCAAAAAACTCGATACCAGGACCGCGCTGGAAAAACTTGTTGCCGACGCGAAACAAGGTATTGAAGAAATAATACAAGATGACGGCTTTCAGCTCCTTCTTTCACAAAACAACCTTTCGGTGTCCACCTCCCCCCGCGTGGATAATTTGAGATACTACTATGATGTTTTTGACGGTGAAGGCGACGCGATAAGCTCGATCGCCGTTGAAAAATCAACGGGCCTTGTCTACATCACCAATCCCGACGGCACAAACGCCCAAAACATCTTTTTTTTGAGCCGGAATCCAAAAAAAAAACTATGAATATTCCGGATGATATTCCGGATTACAGTTCCATTTTGACGGATACGGGCGGAGAAGGAACACTAAATATTCTGGTCGGCGGTTTCGCGGGAGCTCTTCTGGACTCTATGATTTTTGTCCATATAAACCATGATCGCGGAGATATAAGGATGATCAGCATCCCTCGGGATCTCTTTTATCAAGGGCGAAAAATAAATGCTTTCGCCCACTTTTACGGCATGGACGAACTGAAGAGAGTCATAGGGGATATCACGGGATATAAGCCGGACAAATATATAGCGATTGATATGTTCGCTTTTATTGATGTGATTGATATTATCGGGGGTGTTGAGGTCACCTTGGAGCGCGCGCTTATCGATCCCACTTACAGGGTTAAGGACAACGGCGTGGTAAGCACTCTTCATTATGAGCCGGGAACTTACCATCTGAGCGGAGTCGAAGCCTTGAGGCTCGCGCGTAGTCGATATACCACCTCCGATTTCGCGAGGGCGGAGCGCCAGCAGATGATACTTGAAGCCATTCAAGACAAAGCGCGGAATTTTGGGTTTGGAGACACGGACATCATTTATCAGGTGATCAGGGCTGTTTTGAGGAAAACGGATACGGATATTTCTCTGGATGAAGCTGTTGTCTGGTTTTTTCGATACCAAAATTATGATGTGAAAGCGGGAAATGTGATGTCTTCCGGAAATGTACTTTATGTTCCCCCTTACATCACCGCCGAAAATTGCCGAAAACTGATAGAGGAAGCGGAGGCCGCGGGTGAAGAGATCCCCGATTGCGAAAGCCAAAATCAGGCTTATACTTTGCTCCCGCGGAATGATAACTGGAATGTTATAAAGTGGTATTTCAGGGAAATTTTTGAAGATTAAATATGCAGCTTAAGAAAGGACAAGTTGTTGAGTTGGATATTCACGCTTTGGCTTTTGGGGGAGCCGGTATCGGCAAGTATGAGGGATTAACGGTCTTTGTTGAAAAAACGATGCCCGGTGACAGAGTTAAAGCTTCTTTTTTCAAAATTAAAAAACACTACGCGCATGCCGATCTTGTTGAGATTATCAAAGAGTCTCCGGACAGAATAAAGCCAAAATGCCCTTACAGCGGAATCTGTGGCGGATGCCAACTCCAATTCATGCCTTACGAAAAGCAATTGGAGTTCAAAAAACAGCATGTCATCGATTCTTTTGAACGGATCGGGAAGATATATGATCCTCCGGTTGAAGATGTTATTCCTTGTGAGGATGTTTTTTATTATCGGAACAAGTTGGAATTTTCTTTCGGGTATGACGCGGACATGAATTTTACGCTTGGATATCATGTTCCGGGAAGAAGATTCGACATAATGGACATAAAAGAGTGCCATCTTATGTCTCCCTTCGCTTCCGAAATCGCAAACGCTGTCAGAGATTTTATGAAGCGCAAAAAATGGCCTCCCTTCAAGTACTCATGCGGGGAAGGGTTCTTGAAAGCGCTTTTTTTAAGAGAAGGCAAAAATACCGGAGAGTTTATGGTCAATCTTGCCACTTCTGATGATACTCCGGAAGATTTTGATGAATCGATGGAAGAGTTTGTTTCCATGCTCTTGGCTCTTCCCGGTTCGCCCGGGATAACATCGATTTATCGATCTAAAATAATCAGTAAAAGAGGCCAACCACGTCGCACGGAAGAAACTCTTTTGCACGGAAAACCCGTTTTGACGGAAACGCTGAAAACGAAAAACGGTGACAATCTTGTTTTCGATATTCCTCCGCAGGCGTTTTTTCAGGTTAATACTGTTCAGGCTGAAGTTTTATACAATGAAATCCTGAAAATCGTTGAGGATAAATCCCCCGACCTTGTTTTTGATCTGTTCTGCGGCACCGGAAGTATCGCGATGTTCATCGCCAAAAGTGTTGAAAGAGTAACCGGAGTGGAATTGAACAAAGACTCCGTGAAAATCGCGTCTGCAAACGCGACCAAAAACGGCATATTCAACATGGATTTTTTCCAGGGAGACGTGAATAAAATGATATCCACTCTCAAAGAAAGACCTTCCCTTGTTGTGGTTGATCCTCCCAGGGCCGGTCTCGCCAAAAAATTCATAAAACAGCTGTCCGAGTTTGACTCTCCGGTTATTGTTTATGTTTCCTGCAATCCTTCAACTTTGGCCCGTGATTGTGAAGAACTTAAGGAGTACGGGTACGCTGTTAAAAAAATTCAGCCCGTTGATATGTTCCCCCATACCTTTCACATAGAAAATGTTTGTTTGCTGGAACGGGATAATTTGTTATAGTGTTCCCATGAAGAAAATCTTTTTGGTTTTGTTTGCCGGTTTCCTCCTTTTGTCCCCTCACTTTGGCGGGAATACGGCATCCGCGACTTATCTTCACGCGGCGGAAAACATTTCAATATCGGAACCTATATACGGAGACGCTTATCTTCTTGCCGGAAACGGATCTGTTGACGCGGATATTTTCGGGGATCTTTATATAGTGGGAGGGAATGTTGAGGTGAATGGTAATATTGAGGAGGACTTGGTTGTCGGAGGAGGAAAAGTTGTAATTTTTGGCGATATCGGAGGAGATTTGAGAATTATTGGAGGACAGGTGGCGGTTTATGGAAATGTGGGGGAGGATATTGTCGGAGTCAGCGGACAATTGGATATTTCTTCAGATACAACCGTGGGGGGAAATGTGATAACGGGTGCGGGGCTTATGACCGTTGACGGAAGAATTAAAAATAATTTGAGGGGAGCTTTTGGAGTTATCTTTTTGAACGGGCAAGTGGACGGGAATGTAACTTTGAGTGTTGAAGACTCTTTCGTTATTGCGGATGACGCGATAATCGGCGGGAATCTTCATTATTCCGCACTTCTTGAAACGAAGGTCCCTGAAGGTGTTGTCCAGGGGGAAACAACATTCAACAAATTTCAAAGAGATGCCCTCTTTGAAGATTTGACTTTTCTTTTGCTTATGCAAAAACTTCTGAGTTTCCTCGCGATGCTTTTCCTGCTTTTGGTATTTGTTATTTTTATACCGAAGACGCTTGCAAGTTCCGCGGTGGCCACGCGTAAAAATATTTTAAAATCCTTCGGAGTCGGTCTTTTGACTGTTATCGGCATTCTTGTGGGATCCATAATTTTGATGATGACCGTTGTGGGGATTTCCTTTGCCATGATGGCCTTGGCCGGAGCTCTTATTCTTTTCTACTTTGCCAGAATTTTCGCGGCGGCCTGGCTGGCTTCGTATATTGTTGATTTTGAACAAAAAATCCCGCGATGGAAGCTGTTCGGAGTCGTGGCTCTGGGAATTTTGTTCTATTACCTTCTTGGAATGATACCTTTCCATATAGGACGAATCCTGACAATCATCTTGTTCTTAATCGGTGCGGGATCCCTTATTCTTGTTGGAGTGGAACACTTGAAGTTCTTGAGGGCGAAGAACAAGCTTTAAATGGAGTGTTTTTCCTTGATGTATTTTTTTGCGTCTTTTTTTGTTTCCAGTTCGCCGCCGAGTTGTTTTTCTCTTACATCGTCCAGTATTTCCCCCACTTTTTTTCCGGGTTCGATCTTTAGAAGTTCCATAACTTCGGTCCCCGTTATCAACGTTTTCGGCATTAACTTCAGCTGCGCTATCTCATGCAAGTAAAGTTTTTTCAGTTTTTCATAGGCCGATAAATCCACCGGTTCTATTCCCATGGCATCGGCTCGATACACCTCCAGCAATTCCTCAAATCCCGGATTAAGAAACCAGTGTCTTCTCCTTGCGTCGCTCATTTCAAACAGAGGAACCATCATCATGTGATGTGCTATCAGCCAGCAAACTCTTTGTATTATTTTTGTGGGGAATTTTAGTCGCTTCAGAATTTTTTTTGCAATTTCGGCGCCGACTTCCGAATGTCCATCATATCTTATCCTGCCTTTGTCATCTGAAAATGTTTCGTATTTGCCAATATCATGCAAAAGGACCGCCCATTTCAGAGCAATGCTTGGGGGTTCTTCCGGCAGCGGATGCGGATCGCTTTCCTCATCCGTTATGCTGTCCAGCGCTTTTATCGTGTGGTCCCAAACATCTCCTTCGTGATGAAATTCCAATGGTTGAGCCAGTCCCTTAAGATGGCAAAGTTCCGGTATGATCAATTCCAAGGCACCGATTTCAAAAAGTTCTTCAAAGGACTGTCCCGCGTTGTTCCCCATTATCATTTTGTTCAATTCATCCCTTACTCTATCCGCGCAAATATCTTTTATCAGATGTACGTTTTTGTGAATTGCGTCGTATGTTTCCGGGTGGTATTGCATTTCGTAACTGTTCTTGAACCGAACGGCTCTAAGAATACGCAAATGATCCTCTTTTATCCTTTCTTCCGAATTTCCAATGAATTTTATGAGCCTGTCCCGAATGTCCTGCTGACCTTCAACATAATCTATAATCCGGTCTTCATCGGGATCATAAAACATCGCGTTGATTGTGAAGTCCCGGCGTAGTGCGTCTTCTTTGGCGCTTGTAAATTCAACGGCGTCCGGTCTTCTGCCGTCACTGTATCCGGCATC
>PXEC01000144.1 GCA_003566255.1 Candidatus Peregrinibacteria bacterium
GGTCACGTCGTTTATCATGTCTGCGCCTTCTCCCAATGCCGCTCGTGCCACTTCCGCCTTATATGTGTCTATTGAAAGAGGAAGCCGGGTTTTTCCTCTTATGGCCTTTAAAACCGGTAGAATCCTCCTTATTTCTTCTTCAGTTTTAACTTTTTTTGATCCCGGGCCGGTTGATTCTCCCCCGATGTCTATTATATCCGCGCCCTGCTCCTCCATTTCCATCGCTCTTTTTGTAGCGGCTTGGACGGAATTGTATCGGCCTCCGTCACTGAATGAATCCGGTGTTATATTCAAAATCCCCATTATTATCGGGCGTCCCTTTTTTTTGAGTTTTTTCAATTCCATGAGCGCTGTGATTTTAGCATATTATTTTTGTTGTGCTACAATCCCGTCGTCTTTAATCGTTGTGCATGAAAAGATGTTTGTTGATACATTACGGTGAAATCGGGCTGAAGCTGGGGAATAAGGATTATTTTGTTTCCAAGCTGATGCGGAATATCAAGACGAAGTTGAAGGAGAATTTCGGCAGGAATTTTTTTGTTGAACATACTCTTGATAGATTTTTAATCCCCCTGGATGACGATTTTGAGGAAGCAAAATATGTTTCTGTCTTGAATAAAATTTTTGGGATCAGGAATTTCAGTTTTGTTTTTGTGGGATCTTTGGATGTTGAAAAATTGGCTGATGAGATCTGGGATAGCCTGCAGAGTGAAATCGGGACGGATGGTCCTCAAACCTTCAGGGTAACAGTCAAGAGATCGATGAAAATGCCTCTTAATTCGATGGAAATGGAGCGAAAAATCGGGGCTTTGCTTCTTTCTAAAGGCCTGGATATGAAAGTTAAACTGAAAAATCCCGACTTTGTTGTGAATGTGGAGTTTTTTAACGAACACGGATATTTTTCTTTCAAAAAGTATGAGGGCCCCGGTGGTCTTTCTTCCGGGACTCAGGGGAAATTGATCGCGACTCTGTCTGCGGGGATAGATTCCCCTGTTGCGGCTTATAAGATGATGAGAAGAGGCGCGCGTGTTATTTTTGTTCATTTTCACGGATACCCTTATACCGATAAGGACGAAATGGAACAGGTTGAAGAATTGGTTGAAATTTTGAGCGAATACCAAGAAGGTACAAAACTATACCTTGTTCCCTTCGGATTCATCCAAAAAAGCATTTCAACTAACACGGATGTCCCCGCGAGGGTGCGGACCATTTTATATCGAAGGATGATGTTGAGGATCGCGGAAAAAATCTGTTTCAAGCAGCGAGCGAAGGGTATTGTCACCGGTGATAACTTTGGGCAAGTGGCCTCCCAGACTCCGGAAAACATTTTTGCGATTCACGCTGTTACAACTGTTCCTTTGTTTCAACCTTTGATTGGATGTGACAAGGAGGAGATTATTGAAATCGCGAAGAGAATCGGGACTTTTGAAATTTCCAAACTTCCCTGTAAGGAATCCTGCACCATGTTTATGCCGAAAAGTCCGGAGTTGAGGGCAAACATAAAAGAATTGGAGGGGTGCGAAAAAAATCTTCCGCTTGAGGAGTGGATTAAGAAGGCGTTGGAAGAAGCGTAACTAAAACTTCCGTAGCTTCTTCTGATAGCTTATAGCGAATCTGTGGGCTTCATCGCGGGCACGTTGGAGAAGCTTGAGAGCTTCATCGTTTGCATTAAGACGGATTGAAGCGGACTTTGGGCTGGATATGAATATTTCTTCCATTCTTTTTGCCAAAGCTATGTGCGGGATTTTAATCCCGAGACGGGTGAAAATTTTGCCGGCTGAGGAGAGTTGCCCCTTTCCCCCATCGATCACGACCAAATCCGGAGTTTTTGAGAAGGATTTGTCTATTTTGTGTTTGTTTTTATCGTAAACCAGATGACATTTTCCTCGCTGTTTCTTTATTTCTTTCGGGATTGTTTTTATTTCTTCAAAACCGATGAGCATGTAGTATTCTTTCAATTCCGGCTTGCAAACGACATAGACTCGTTTTGCTTTTGTTTTTTCCATGGCTTTTTTAGTGAGTAAATGTCCGAGTTTGTGTCCTCTCTCTTCTTTTTTGACCCATAAACTTTTCAGTTCCACAGCTTTTTCCGAATGTTCTTTTATCGCGATGAAGCCTTTTTGGTCTTTTTTGTGCTCTATTATGTAAAATTGACGCTCTTTTGATGTTGGATCATTTATGTCGTGTTCTTTTATGAAAGACATATCCTTTTTCCGGGCTTTCTTGAAATCGTAATCTTTAAATCTGTTTTCCAGAGCTATCTTCAAAAACCTGCGATACAAAACTTCCTCCATGGACTTATAATCATCGGGCTTGTTCTGTACTGTTTTTATCTGAAACTTTCGATACATATCTTTCTTGGGGACTCCGTTTTCAAAAACTATCATGGATCCCGCCGTGTCCGTCCCGCTCAAGTGTGAAATATCGTAGCACTCTATTCTTTTTAATGGATTTTTTATTTTTAAAACTGCTTGGAGCTGCTCTACGGCTTTTTTCGTGAGGTCACTTTCTTTCTGCCAACTGGGTTTATTTCTATCCGCGAAAATCCTGGCGTTATTCAGGCTCATTTCCAACAGTTTGTTCTTTACTCCTTTTTTCGGGATCACAAGCTTCGTTTTTAATTTCGTTTGAGTCTGTATAAATTCTTCCAAGTCTTTCAGCCTTTCGATTTCGTGCGGGATCAATATTTCCTTCGGTATATCGGTTGCTATTTCGTAATACTGCTTGAGGAATGCTTCCAGAACTTCTGCATTTTCTGTTTCTTCCGCTTCTTTGGCGTTTAATATAAAATTCTCCTGCCCTATTAGTTTTCCATCTCTGATTTGAAAGAGATTAAAGTAGGCTCTGCCCTGTGTGATGCAGTAATTTACGATGTCCTTGTGTTCGCCTTTCGCGTCCGCGACTTTTTGTCTCTCCAGGAGCTGTTCCACTTTTTTGATTTTGTCTCTTATTCGTGCCGCTTTTTCAAACTTTTTTTCCGCTGCCGCTTCCATCATCCTCTCGTGCAGATTTTTTGTCACGTTCTGTGCTTTTCCATGCAAAAAATCTTCAACACCTCGAATAATATCTCTGTACTGCTCCTTCGTGCATTTGCCGATGCAAGGAGCCGCGCAGCTTTTTATGTAGTAATCCAGGCACGGATATTTTATTACTTTTTTTCTTATTTTTATCTTTTCTCCGATTTTTTCTATTTCCAGCCCGCAATGTCTGAACGGAAAAACTTTTTTGAGAACTTTTAGCGTGTCTCTTACCTGGTGTGCCGCTGTTTTTGGCCCTATATATTTTGCGTTATCCTTTTCTATCTTTCTCACTATCTGAATTCGCGGAAAATCTTCTTCTGTTATTTTGATATACACAAAATTTTTATCGTCCTTCATTATAACGTTATATTTCGGCTGAAGCTGTTTTATAAGATTGTGTTCCAAGATTGTGGCCTCCAATTCCGAATCCACCGCGATAGTTTGGATGTCCGCGGCTTTTTCAATGAGTTTTTGGGTTCTTGTTGAGTGTTGATATCCTTTTCTGAAATACTGTTTTACCCGTTTTGAAAGATTTTTCGCTTTGCCGATGTAAATAACCGCACCTTCTTCGTCCAGCATTTTGTAGATTCCCGGAGAATCGGGTATCGATGTGAGCGAAAATGAGCCCGCCTGCGGCGGGCGTTTTTTTTGTAGGCGGCCTGAGACCGCCGGTGCGCTCCGAGGTCGCGTACTCTTTGTTATCTTGCTTTTTTCTGGCATGATTGGTTTGATTATAATGAATTATGACTGAAATAGAAAAAAAATTATGGCGACGGGTGCGGAGATTCGGTTTTGTGTTTAGGATCTGCCCTTTTTTGCGGATGGCGGCAGTTTGTAACAATCTTGCGTTCGGGAAAATTGACGAGCGGAGCGATATCGACATTTTTGTGATTGCAAAATCGGGGAGGCTTTTTTTTGTAAGAACTTTTCTGACGGGATTTTTTCATCTTTTCGGGGTGCGCAGACATGGAAATAAAATTGCTGGAAGGTTTTGTTTGAGTTTTTTTATCGATGATGATTTTTTAGATTTATCCAAAATCGCAATTGAGAACGATATTTACTTGGCGTATTGGCTAAAGACAATGCTTCCTGTTGTGGATGACGGAGTTTCCAAGGATTTAATAAGTGCTAATTCATGGGCACGACGTTTTTTTGAGAACGAGAATGGTTTTTTCATTTCAACCGAAAAGGTTATGGTGAAAAATTCCTATTTGAGTAGTTTCTTGAGATGGATTTTCGGGGGTACTATCGGGAATTTTTGTGAGAAAAAATTAAGAAATTGGCAATTGAACCGTGCGAAAAGAAAAATCGGGCTGATAAATTCAGCGGATGTGTCACGGGCGCTGCCTTATATATATGAAGCAGCTTCTTCCGATTTAGGGCTGGTCGTGGGTGATCACATCTTGAAATTCCACAATATAGACCATCGACGCCAATGGAGGAACGATTGGATTAAGAAACATGGCGAAGCGAAGCTGACAGATTGTCAGTTTCTTTCTATGTAGTTTTTCAACTTAGTACCTTCTCTGCATCGGCGAGTATTCCGTTTCGTCCCATTCTCCGAAAAATTCCGAATAAAATCTCAGCAATTCTCCGTCCAGCATCAATCTTATATCGTGATCGTTTCTGAAGTCCCAGCTGTCCCATTTGTTTGTTTCGAATTCAAAGTAATTTCTCCACAAGATTGTCCCTTCAAACCAAGCTCCTTCAATCGGTTGGATGGTTTCTTTCATAGACCCATTCCCCGTGGAAGGGTTGTGGCTCTCCACCCCTTTCTGCGCATGCGGCCAGTCCTAGAACGGTCAGTACTGCAATTACGGCAATTGATAGTTTTTTCATGGTTTGGTGTGTTATTTTTTAATCTTTTTTGATTCTATCACGTTTTTGATAATTCAAACACTTTTTGTTCCTGACAGGGCTGGAGATTTACTTATGTCTGTCCTCACTGCCTTTTTTGAATTTCAGGCTTATAACGGTGCCGTTGAATCCGTATTCCTTTCTTATTTCATTTTCCAGATATCTGGGGTATGAGAAATGCAGATTTTCGAAGCCTTTGAAGAACAATGCAAACTTTGGCGGGCAGATGTCCACCTGGCTTCCGTACATGAACTTCGGCTTTTTGAGTTTTGCGCTTGAGGGGAGATGTTTGTACGTTATTTTCTGAAGAAAACTGTTGAGTTCCGCGGTGGGGATCCTTTTTCTTCTTTCTTTCATTATTTCTTCGGCCAGATTGA
>PXEC01000100.1 GCA_003566255.1 Candidatus Peregrinibacteria bacterium
GGAAGGTCCAATATTTTCTGGTCCGTTGTGTAGGCGTGGATCGTTGTCATCAGGCCTTTTTCCACTCCAAAGTTGTCGTTCAGGACTTTTACCACCGGCGCAAGACAGTTTGTTGTACAGGATCCGTTGGAGATGATGTTGTGGTTTTGAGGATCGTAGTTTTCTTCGTTTACTCCTAGGACTATTGTTGTGTCAACATCCTTTCCGGGCGCGCTTATAATCACCTTTTTCGCTCCGGCTTCGATGTGTTTGGCGGCTCCTTCGCGGTCTCTGAAAAATCCGGTGCACTCCATTACAACGTCAACTCCAAGTTCTTTCCATGGCAGGTTTGCCGGGTCTTTTTCGCTTAAAACTTTGTATTTTTTCCCGTCGACAATCAGGTTCTGCCCTTCGGTCTCCACTTCGTTTTTCAGTATTCCGTAGTTTGAATCGTATTTTAACAGGTGAGCCAGGGTTTCCGGATCACAGAGGTCGTTTACCGCTACTATGTCAAAATAGTCTTTTGCCAGGTTGTCGTGGAAAATTTGTCTTCCTATTCGGCCAAAGCCGTTGATCGCAACTTTGAGTTTCATGGTTGGGGGGTTATTTTTTGTTGATTGGATTTTAGACGATGGGGCAGGGGTTTGCAAATGGTGTGGGTTTTGGGTAAATTCCGCTTATGAGAATTTTGATTGGTGACAAGTCGGCTGTGAGGAAGACTGTTGATTTTCTGCGAGAGGGTGGACTTGTGATGCATCCGACGGAAACTTGTTACGGGTTGGCGGTGGATGTTTTTAATGAGGAAGCGCTTGAGAAGTTGTATGAAGTGAAGGGGATGCCGGCGGATAAGCCGGTGAGTATTTTGGTGGAGGATTTGGAGATGGCGAAGGAGTTTGGAGTTTTTTCAAACAAGGCATCGGAACTTGCGGAGAAATACTGGCCGGGGGCGTTGTCTATTCTTGTTCCCCGGACGGATAAGTTGCCGAAATTTTTGAATCCTGGGAGCGAATTTGTTTCCATGAGAGTTTCTTCCATGGAATTTTGCAGGAAAATTGTTTTGGGGTTGGGAAATCCGGTCAGTACCACAAGCGCCAATAAATTCGGAGAGCCGGAATTGTATTTTCCTGAAGACATTGAGGGAGTGGATTTGCTTGTTGATGGAGGAGAAATCGGAAATAACAAACCTTCCACGATAGTGAAGGTTGATGGTGAGGAAGTTTCGGTTTTGAGGCAGGGGGATGTTGTTCTTTGAAGAGCTACGTGTATTGACAAAACTAAAAAAACATACTATCCTTATGTTGTTATTTGATTTTTTATTAACCAATTTAAAATGAGTTCACCCAAAAATTATCCTGATGCAGATATTACGAAGGCAGATATTGTTCCCGACTCGGTTGTCCCGGAAGAAACCATGACGAGAGTTCATTTATTAAGAGTTGGATTGGAGGACCTATCCCCGGAATTGAATAGTGCGGCAGATAATTTTGAGATGGATATGAGAGAAGGCGTTTTTGGTAAAGAAGGAGAGGAGTTTCGTAGATGGGCGGAAGAGTTTCTTGGCGAGTTGCGTGGATTTGAGACTGATCTTCGAACGCATTCCGGTGGCGTATTGAACTTATCTTCTCAACCGGAGGGTGAATTGCGGGAGGTGTCTGTTAATGTACAAGTAGATTTGTTAAAAAACTTCTTGGCTCGTTTTGATAATTTCTTAAAAGAAGTTGAGGGCAAGATAGGACGTGGGGATTTTGGAAAAAATAGGGATGCACTAGAGAATGTAAAAAATATCATCGAATCTTTAAAAGGGTTTTCTAAAGAGCTTGGAACGAAAATTGAAAGTTTTGAGAAGCCTCTTTAAGGCATTTTCCTCCTGTTGAAAGGAATTTTTTCAACGGTCATCTTATTGCTTCTATCAAAGCGAAGATCGAATTGAATCCGGCGGTAAGCATAAGGCCCGCTATTGAAGCTCCTATTACAACCAATGTCAGAGCTCTCCAGTATTCCAGTCCGAATAAAAATGATACCATCGATCCCGTGACGGGACCGCTTCCGGGGAATGGAACGGCAACAAGGAATATGATGAAAATAGGGCCGTAACGTTGAAATCTTTCATGGTGTTTCTTTTTGGTTGTGTAGAACAATTTTGCAAAAAATCTGTCCATCAGCTTGGATTTTTTTCTTGCGAATTTGGAGGCCGGTCCTATTAAGGCCATGATGATTGCGGCCGGGAGGATTGTTCCGGATACTGCAAAAATAAAGGTGGTTGGTGCTGACATGCCCATTTCCAACCCCAACGGGATTGCCAGCTTTATATCCGAAAAGGGGATCATTGATGTGAACAGTACTATTATTTCCGGCGTCATGTTTTTAATTTACCTTTTATTTCAGGGATTACAAAGAGATTTGGAAAGGAAGAGGCGTTGTTCAAAAAAGTTAGACAACAAAGAAGGGATTGCTCAACAAAAAAACTTCTGAGTTGAAAAACGGGTATTTTTAGCCGTTTTTACCATGTTTGCCGCACTTAGTGAACAGTATTTTTGTACTACCTTGTCTCTATTTTCTTGACCGCTTCCCAGGTTAACCTTATCTTAAGGGGGAGAAGGTTGTGTAAAAAAATTATACACACTTTGTGCACAAGTTTTGAACAGAGAAGGGTGTAATGAAGAGAATAGTCCTTTACAAGAAGCCAAAATGGAGCACATACCCGTTCTGAAAGATCATGTTGAAAAGTATTTGGATCTTGCCGCCGGTGACACTGTGATAGATGCGACGTTGGGACTGGGGGGACACGCGAAAATGATAATGGAAGCGATTGGGAAAAAAGGGAAACTTTGTGCCTTTGAGCAGGATGAGAGAAACTTGAAAGAAGCGAAGAGGAGGCTGAAGAAATATGAGAAGCAAACAATTTACTATAATGATAACTTTCGATACTTAAAAAAAAGGATTACCGAATCGGGGATAGAAAAGGTGGATGCGATACTTTTTGATCTGGGCTTGTCTTCTCCTCATGTGGATGAGCCTGAAAGAGGTTTTTCCTTCATGGAGGATGGTCCTCTCGATATGCGTTTCGATCAAAAGTCTTCTCTTACGGCGGCTGATGTGCTCAATACTTATGAGGAATCGGAGCTTGCGGATATTTTCTTCCGTTACGGAGAAGAAAATCTGAGTCGTAAAATAGCACGAAGAATTTGTGAACACAGAAAGACTGAAAAGTTTTTTTCCACTTTGCAGCTTGCTAGATTTCTTGAGAAAACGCTACCTCCTCCGAGGATGAAGAAGGGAAAAAAGAAACATCCCGCCACAAAAATTTTTCAGGCTTTGAGAATAGAGGTAAACGACGAAATGAATGTTCTGAAAGAGGCTCTGGAACAGGCGGTTGAAGTTTTGCGGGTTGGCGGACGGATTGTTGTTATCTCTTATCATTCCGTTGAGGATCGGATTGTGAAGCAGTTTTTCAAATCCCTTTTGATTCCGGAAGCGTCTCCCGAAGAGATGCTTTACAGGACTCATGGAGATCCCATTGTAGAGTCCCTGACAAAAAAACCGGTAATCCCGTCTCCCGAAGAAGTGGAGAAAAACCCCAGAAGCAGAAGCGCGAAACTGCGCGCTTACAAACTACTCATTCCTATAAAATAACAGAACATGCCCCAACTGGTCTTATCACGCGGTATCAATTCAAAAAGAAACGTATTCAAAAGAATTTTAATGAATGCCGAAAATGGGCCATATTTTCTGGTTATTTCTTTGGTTTTGTTTGTTGTTTTGGTAACTGTTATAACTTTGACTTTTTCAGCTCAGCAGGTGACAAAAGGATATGTTTTAAGCCAGTTGGAAGCAGAACAAAGGACTCTTCTTACGGAAAGCGAAAGACGTGAAAAACAAGTCGCGGAGGTAAGATCGCTGAGGCATATAGAAGAATCCAGTAGATTGCGCGCCATGAGAAATCCCTCTAAAATAGTTTTCCTCAGCGGAGATACGGTGATTGCAAGTAATTAGGGGGGGGGACTTGCGATTTGAATTTTCAGTTTCTGGAGAACATCGCGACAATAAACGCTATGAGTCCGGAGAAAAACATTGTTCCGGTGGCGAAAGTGCGGGAGAAAGTTATTTTTACTTTGTCACGCTCATAAAGGAGTTCGTTTAATTTGTTTCGAATGTCTTTCATGTCTGTTTCCAGGCATTCCACTCTTCTTTCGTTCAGGTCAAACCTTTTATCAACTTCATCAAATCTTCTATCAACTTCATCAAATCTTCTGTCAACTTCGTTAAATTTTCTGCACATGTCGTCTTTCATGTCCTTGATGAGGTCGTATAGCATTCCGTTTGTGATTTGAGCGGTGTAGTGCATGTTGTCGGTCATTTTTCTTGTGATTAAACTATATGGTTTCGAGGGTAGTTTAGCAAGCGAACTAAAAAATTTTATTAAAAAAACTTAAAATTTTTTTAAAGTTTTGTGTGGGATAGTCCCGGGACTGGTTTTTTTTGGTTGGACGTTCCCTCAAGCCTCCGCTTCGCTACGGCGGAACGTCCCGGCCGGAACGCGCCTTCGGCACGTTCCTATTGAAAAAAATCTCTCCATACTCTAATCTGCGAAGGTGAAGGGCTTATAGGGCTTTCACCTTTTAATCGCTAACAACTTTGATTATGTCAAAAACTGTTGACCCAATGCGTTTTTTTAAGGGACGCTATTATTCTCCGGGTGAGTTGGCTAGGTTAAGGCAGATCGTGAGGGGCAGTGGCACCACTCTTATTTTGCCTTATGATCAGTTCATAGAACATGATAATCGGCATGTTGACCCGAATCCGAAAGCGGCGGATCCTGATTATATCTGTAAACTGGCGGAAGAAGGTGGATATAACGCTGTTGCTATTCACTATGGTCTTGCAAAAAGATATTGGACAAAATTGGCCGGATCGGTACCGCTTTTATTGAAGATAAACGGGAAGACTTCGATTCCTGATCAGTCCAGACCTTTGAGCGTCCCGACTTCTTTTGTTGAAGATGCCGTCAGGTTGGGGGCTATGGGAGTGGGATATACAATGTATTACGGATCTCCCCGTCAGGATGAAGATTTGCCACAATTGGCTTTGGTCAGGGAGGAATGTGATCGATATGGAATGCCTCTTGTTGTTTGGGCCTATCCGCGTGGAATTGATGTTGAGGAGAAGGGAGGAAAGGATTGCAGTTATATGGTTGA
>PXEC01000174.1 GCA_003566255.1 Candidatus Peregrinibacteria bacterium
AAAAAAGTATCAGAAAATCCGCCAGGACTTTTTTGTGCCTTTTTCCACAGGCCGCCTCTATGGCACTGAGTGAAAACCTTGTCATGTACACATCTTCGCCTATTAAATTGTTTTTTATGGCTTTTAGCAGGTCTTTACATTCGTCTTGTCTCTTTTGGCCAAAAAAAATTTCCATTATTATGTTCGTATCAATCAACATATTTGTGCCAGTTATGTTGCCATTCCAACGCTGTCATTTTTGGATAGTCTTTTTTCATGCACCCCGCGTGGGCATCGAAAAAATCATCCTCTCTCAACTGCTTTAATGTGATTTTTCTCTTAGGCTTTTTCTTTTTTTCCACGCTCTCTCCTTTCTCAAGTATTTTTTCATACTCCTCTACCGATAGAATAACCGTTACAGGCTTTGATTTTCGCATAATTACACACATCCCTTCTTGGATAGCTTTGTCATTGACCTCTTTAAAGTTGTTTCTTGCGTACGTAGCGGGGACTTGTTGGCTCAAATCAATGTTCATGCTTGGACTTTATCAAATGTACATTTAAATGTCAATTTTCTTTTTCTTGTCTTATTCCATTTATCGCTTTAGAATTTTGGGCGAGATGTCTAAATTTTTACCCAAATCAGTCAGAGATGTTATTGAAGAGCTTTCAAGACTCCCGGGAATAGGGCCCAAGTCCGCGCAAAGATTGGCTATTCACTTGTTGCATTCCCCCGAAAGTAGGGTGAAGCCTTTGGGGCAAGCTCTTCTGGGCCTTAAAGAGAATGTTGTTTTCTGTGAGGAATGCTGGAATATCGCGGAACGGACTCCCTGTGGAATTTGCGATAATCCGGGGAGAGACAGGAGCGTTATCTGTGTTGTTGAGCAGTTCCTGGATGTTGTCGCTTTGGAAAAAACTTCGGAGTTTAACGGGGTTTATCATGTTCTTCACGGCGCTCTTTCCCCGATAGACGGCATCGGTCCGGATCAGCTCAAAATTGATGATTTGTTGCGACGAATCAAAAATAAAAATCTTTCCGAAATAATTTTGGCGACGAATCCCAGTCTTGAAGGTGAAGCAACGGCTTTATATTTACAAAAACAGCTTGCGGATTTTAGCGGAAAAATTACGAGGATTGCCCGTGGGTTGCCGATTGGAGGAGATCTGGAATACGCGGATGAGGTCACTTTAAGCAGAGCTCTTACGGGGCGCGGAGAGTTTTAGGTCGTCCCCAGTTTGAAGTAAGACGGGCCCGATCCGCTGAGGTGATATCCTTCCGGGGGAGGGGTGATAGTTTCGAAATCGTTATGTATGTTTTTGGCTATTCCTTCGATGTTTTTTTGTTTCAACGCTTCTATCAGATTGTTCGTTTTTTCGGTGTTTTTTCCGCAAAGATCTAGACTCAGAAGCTCATAAGCGTGTTTTGTTTTCTGAGGGTCCATTGATTTTTTGGGAACTATTTCCAGTGGTAATTCAATGTGCGGCAGTGGCGTCACCTTCTCTCCAAAATTTTCCCCCAATGCGGTTCCTCCTATAATGAAAAACGGCACGTCCTTTCCCAATTTCGCTCCCAGTTCCAAAAGTTCATCTGTTGTTAACTCAAGTTCCCATAATTCGTTCAAGTATTTCAGAACAGCGGCCGCGTTTGAAGACTCTCCTCCCAGTCCCGACGCAGGAGGAATACTTCTTTTTATTTCGATTTTGACCGCCCTTTTCAGATTGTACTTATATTTGAGCAACGTGCATGCCTTGTGCGCGAGAGAGTCGCTTCCTTCTCTGTTTTCTGACGATATAAGATCTTCGCTTTCGGAGAGAGGTTCTTCAATTTCAATTTCATTAACAAGCTTGTCCGTCTCATAAAAAACTGTACGGATTTCGTGATATCCGGATTCTGTTTTCCGCATTATATCCAAGCAAAGGTTGATCTTTGCCGGCGCGTAGATTTTCATTGCCGTTGATGTCTTTTGCTACTAGGGCTCCCGGTAAAAGAAGTTCACCTGTACGGTCTTGCCTTCTCCTCTTGGCGGATGAACCGTTACCGAAGGATACTCATTGTTGGTCAATGGATGATATTCCTCGGCGGGATCTCCCTGCCAGAAAATGTGATTGGGCTTGAACATCCCCGCGGTGACATCGTGTTCCATGTGATTCCAGTCGGAAAGTTCTCTTTCGTAGAAAGCTACAACGTCCTCGAATGAGGCGTCTTCTGTGTAGCTGTTCAAAAACGAGAACTCACCTCCAAAATCTCTGGCACTGTACCCTGAGATACGCTTGAGCCCCGGGTAAACCGGCAGGCCAACATCCGCTTCTCTCACCATTTCAGGATCTGTCACCCTTGTTTCTTCCGGAGCGCGAGTTGGATCTTCGCTGTCTATGACTATTGTCTCAGTCCGACAGCCTCCGGCGAATAACAGAGTTCCCAGCAAAATGGTTGCGATAGCGATGTAGCTGAGTCTTTTTACTTTCATGTTTTGAGGATAATGTCCCGGGTTTCGTTTGTCAAAATTAACTTTTCTTCAGAGACACTATTGCAAAACATTGGATCCCGAGGCCAGCGCCGAATGCTGTTAGATTTTCTCCTCCTGTCGCGGTTATTCCTATTCTTCGTGTCGGAATATCCAAAATTTCTGATAGAGATTTTTTCATTTTTCCCGTCAATGGGTCTATTTTCGGGGTTCTGCATTCAATCATCAGCCCGACAGTGTTTATTCCAAATCCCTCCTTCTCCATTTTCTTCAGAATTATTTCCAGATATTTTTTGCTGTCCGTCACCCCTTTTTCACATTGTTCATCGGCGTAAAATCCCAGCGACATCTTCCCGAGGGCTTGGGATATCGCGTTGAAGATGGCGTGGAGAACCACGTCTCCGTCTGAATTGGCTTCCAATTTTGGTTCGTTTTTTATTTTTATGCCGGCAAGTGTCAGACAGGACTTTTTGTTGTGTCCGGGATCCTCAAACATGTGACTATCCTGACCTATCCCGATTCTGAAATCTTTTGGTGGCTCCCCAAGAATTTCCTTTAGCCTTTCGTAGTCGGAGAGTGAAGTTATTTTGAAATTGTTTTCGTCGGCCTCCACATAAGAAATTTTTTGCCCGCTGGCTTCCAGTAACATGGCTTCATCCGTGGCTTTCAATTTATTTTTTTTTGCGTTCTCCAGAGCTTTTACAAAAATTCCGTACTTCGCGACTTGCGGTGTTTGAGCGGCAAAAAGCTTTTCTCTATCGTGTGTTTTTACGATGTGTTCTCCGTTTATTTCTTTAACGGTTGCGTTTATGTAATGTCCCGTTATGCAGGCTCCACCTTCTTCGGTCTTTTTAATCGTTTCGTCTATCTCTGATTGTGATGGTAAAGGGTTTGCTCCGTTGTGAACAATGACCACATCCTTTTCTTTCGCTTTTTTGGAAATCGCTTTAAGTCCGCGAGCAAACGATTCTTGCCTTGTTTTTCCTCCCAGTACGATTTTTCCCCCCCTTGGGAACCTGTATTTTTTTATTATTTCTTCGATTTCAGCCTTGTTCTTTTGAGAAACCACCAGTGTTATTGTTTCTATATCGCCCCGATCATGAAAAGCCATTATTGAATAGTAAATTATCGGCTTCCCTCCGGCTTCCATGAGAAGCTTATCTTTTCCTCTTTTCATTCGCTCCCCTGCCCCCGCGCTGAGTATTATTACGTGGTTCATAATTTGTATTTTTGCACAAGGGCTTGACAGGCGTCAACTTTTGTCCAAGAATACTGCCCGCTACTTCTTAATTTTGTTTTTATGGAAAGCGATAATGAAATCTTGGGAGTCCCTAAAAAAAGCACCGGTTTTAAACGTGTTAACGATCGCGTTGAGATGTGCGATGAGGCGGATTGTAAAACGTGCGATCTCCCGAATAATCAGGGGGATGATAAGTGCCTGGGGCCTGTGTCTTCTCTACGTGAAAAAGTTGATGCTTGTTTGAAAAATCCCGAGAGAGACCCTGGCGTCGATAAATTTTTGGATAATTTTTTTACGGAATCAATCGAGACCGTTGAAAAATGGTTGGGGGAATTGGGACAGGTTTCCATAGAACTTAAAAAAGCGGAGATAGAAAACGGTGTCACTATTGTTGATGATGAGGAAACAAGAAGTGATTTGAAAAACTCCATTGAGGTTTTGGAAAAAATTCTCTCTTTGTTGAAAGAATATGATAGTTTTTGGTCGGACAACTCTCTTCGTGAGGAAGATTCCGTTAATTTTCTGAGTGATTTCAGAAATAAGTTATGTGCCCTCCACATTAGCGCGTCTATCAGTCTCCCCGATTTTGAAGATGATAATAGTACTTATTCCGAGCTGAGAATTTTTATAAATGAGATTCTGAAGGATATTTCTTCCTCTGCCGGTGCCAATGGCCACCTTGCGAAGCTTGCGGACGCTTTTCATTACGCGATCAATCAATATTGTACGTGGAAACAAGCTGTAAACTGGTCAAAAAACATTACGCAAAAAAGCCCCGGAGGGAACAAGTTGGAGCTTCCTTATCCCGGAATGAAAGTTTGTGTTGTTGATGACAAAGATGATATTTGCAAAATGATCAGTCAGGCTGTGGAGAGAGCTGGTGGTAGACCTTTCGAAGTTTCTTCTTCTTTTGAAGATCTCCCCGGCTGTATTGCTTCCAAACATATACAGGTTGTCTTGATTGATCATAATCTTGGTGAAGGTATAGAGGGGCATGAGTTTATTGAGGCGTGCAGAATGGCCAGCCCCAATATTCTTGTCGTTGGACATTCTTCGGAGGCGAAAACCTTAAATAGGGATAAGGGCAGTCCTTATAAAAAGGCTCATGTTCGGGTTGCCGATAAGGGAGATTTTAAAGCCATCAGTGAGGCTATAAGCGAGGCCTTTCCCCGTTTTTAAGCCTGTTAAAAACTTCCTTAAATTCTATTTTTCCTTCCAGGAAGAGGTTTATTACAGCCTCTTCTTTTTTTAGAAATTCTTTCATTCGTTCGGGGGCATTTTCGTACGCTTCTAAAACTATCTCGATCCCCGGAAGGTTTTTGTTTTTCGGCGGCGGAAGTTCCATTTCGCCCAAATTTACCGGTTTTATATTGACCTCCGGGGTTTTTCCCGCCGCCCTGAGTAATGCGTTCTCCAAATGCTCACTCATGTCCGGTTCCGCGAAATACGCCAAC
>PXEC01000156.1 GCA_003566255.1 Candidatus Peregrinibacteria bacterium
CGATCCCCGCACTTTTATCGGCAAGGTTCACTCCGAACTTGGAATGAAAATACACCGACGCGGCCAGGACAACCATAAAAATAACCGAACTCCCGCTTAAAATATACATTTGAGACTCAGAAAGAGGCACCTTGGGCAAAGGCTTTTTCATTAACTGAAGGACGATAAATCCGACAGAAACAGCCCCCGCGATAAGAACCAACAGGCCGGCCAGATAAAGAGGTCCGGTCACACCCAAAAAAGTGTTTCCCACGCGGAATCTGTCAATATCCGAATACCATGGCAAAAATGCGCTTAGAAAAACCAAGACGCCACCGAAAAAAATGATTTTTTTAGAAGCGGGAAACCTCTTAAACCTTTGTATGATTACGTTCAACATACCAAAAGAATAGCGCAAATCCCGATATTGTAAAGTCTATGCTATAATCGTATCGTGAAAATAGCGATAGACATAAGAACGGCAGGGGGAGAAAGGACAGGAAAGGGATGGTACACATTTCACATCGTTTCAAATCTTTTACAGCTAGACCAAAAAAACAAATACATACTTTACACAAAAAACGGCATAGCCGGGTTTGAACAATACAAAAACGCAAAGATGAAGATAATGGATCATTCTTCCGCGACTTGGCATATGAAGGTGGCGAAGGACGTAGGGAGCGAGGGAGTCGATATATTTTTTTCGCCCTCCAGCTACATAACACCCTCTCTAATGCCAAAATCCGTGAAGACCATTTTAACAGTCCACGATCTGGTGGCGTTCCTTTTTCCCAACACTCACAACAAGAAGGCGACAATGATAGAAAAAATAACTTTGAAGAGAGCTCTGAAGAAATCCTCCCACATAGTCACGGTTTCAAAAAACACGAAGAAGGATTTGCTGAAAAAATTCAAATACGATCCCGACAAAATAAGTATAGTCCCATGCGCGGGATCTGAAGAATTCAGACCGATGGACAAAGAAAAATTGGGAGACTTCATCAAACAGACAAACCTTCCTCCCAAATTTTTTCTCGCGGTGGGAACGATAGAACCCCGGAAGAACTACACGGGTCTGATAAGAGCATTCGTGAGACTGAATAAAATCCACCCCGACGTAAACCTGATAGTCGTAGGGCAAAAAGGCTGGGGATATGAAGAGTTTTTTAATCTGATACGCAAAAATTATCTCAATCAAAAAGTCCACACGCTCGGATATCTCTCCAACAAAAGCCTGATGAATCTATATAGCTTGAGTCAGGCATTGGTGTTCCCGTCGTTTTATGAAGGATTCGGAATACCCCCTCTTGAAGCGATGAGATGCGGATGTCCGGTGATAGCTTCAAACACATCTTCTATTCCGGAAGTGGTCGGGGACAGCGCGATACTTATAAATCCGGAAAATCCCAAAGAAATCACCGCCGCGATGCAAAAAATACTGACAGATGAAAACCTTCGAAAAGACCTTTCCCGGAAAGGTCTCACGCAAGCAAAAAAATTCTCCTGGAGATCTTCCGCGGAAAAGTTATTAGAGATTTTCGAATCACATAAATAAAACATTCAGAAAAAGGGACTTCAATTTGACGTTAGAATTTACGGAAACGACTATACAAAAAAGTCTGCTGACTATGGAGAATAGGTATTCAGGGAGCAATGAAAACCTCAGCTTGACAAGTCACCAAAAAGACGTTAAAGTCACGCATCGGATAACATAACCTTGTAATGGAACAACAAATAAACGAAGAAACAACAAGCACAGCAGTTATACTTCTGGAACTTCTCAAGCAAGAAAAGACCTGTTTGGAAGACGAACTGTCTCGCTTTCGCAATCCAGAAATTTCCGAGAGAAAATTGGCTAAATTGGAAAGGAGGCTGGCCCGGGTAAGGGAAGAAATTGCCCGTGCCGTAGAAAGTCAAGAAGATAGGATAATAGACACAGTAGAATTCAGGGTAAAGCAAGCTATACGAGAAGCCCCCGGCTTGCTGGAAGAGATAAGAAGGAATAGGGAGTACCGAGGAATGGAAGAAGTGGAAAAAATTTTTAAGAGTACGACAAAAAAAGTGCTCTTTGAAGTGATGGAAAAAACCAGCAAAGAGATAACAAAAATTACCGAAAGGGAAAAGGCAATATCTGAAGAAATCGAACGAATAAGAAAAAAACTGGAAAGAAAAGCGCAAATAAAAGAACTTCTTGCGGAACTTGATGAATTGCTTCCGCAGGATTGGCAAGAAGAGAAAAAAGGTCCCGATTACTCGACATCACTGCAAGGAACGGAGAGAGTGAGGCCTGAAGATTCATATCATCCGCCCAATAGAAAAAGAAGAAAACCAAGAAAATCGAGACAACAAAAGGAACAAGAAGACAGAAAACGGGAGGAATCGGAAAGGGAGCAACTGGACATGGATTTGGAGAAACTTAAAGAGGCAATGGGAAAGGCAAACGGAAACGGGAAAAAACCGACAATTCGTATTCTCGCGCCATACAAGAAAGGAAATAAGAGAGTTGGAGGACTTAGGAAAAAATGGAAAAACCTCTTTAAAAGATGCGGGTTCACGGGGGAAGTCAAAACAGTGGCAATAGAGGACTTAAAAAGGACCAATGACACAACCACGCCTATTGTAATGGCGAAAGGGATGAACTCCCACGGCGCGGACTGGCACCCTGGATCTTTCGAAAACGTGTTCGTTATATACACGCACGTAACCCATTTTCCAAAACGCCCTTTTGCCGATGGAAAAAATCTGGCATAATCACGGGCGATGAACAAGATTTCCCAAAAAAAGATCGAAACTGTAGGGATAATTTCAAAGCGCAACATAGATCACCACAAAAAACCTCTGAAAGATCTGGTTAAATATCTGAAGAAGAAAGGGAAAAAAGTGATTTTTGATACTTATTCGGCGCCGGTCGTGAAAGAACCTCCATTCACCAGAGATCAGATATTGAGAAAGGCGGACATGGCGATAACGATGGGTGGAGACGGCACAATTCTTAAAGCGTCCCGCCATCTTTCCCGTAAAAAAGTCCTTATCCTTGGTGTAAACTTTGGAAATCTGGGATTTTTGACCGATACCAAACCGGAAAAATTGACCGAATGCCTGGATAAGATTTTTGAGGGGCAATACCACGTGGACAGAAGGGCTCTTCTTAGAGCGACTGTTTATAGAGGAGGCAAAAAAATAGAGACTTTCTTGGCACTGAACGATGTTGTCATAAACCAGGGAGCATTCGCGAGATTGATAGAGATGGACTTGGAAGTTGACGGAATAAAACTCGTAAGATTCAAGTCTGACGGGATGATAGTCTCAACACCGACGGGATCAACCGCCCACTCACTCTCCGCCGGAGGCCCGATAGTACATCCCTCTTTGCAGGGATTGATAATCACACCGATCTGTCCGAGCGCGTTATCTATGAGACCGATAGTCATCCCCGACGCGAAACAGCTAACAGTCACAATAGAAACACGCAGAAGAGAAGAAGCGACAATCCTGGGGATGACAATCGATGGGCAAGACATGACGATGCTCAAATACGGAGACAAAATAAGGTTCAGAAGAAGCGCGAGAAATATCTACATGATAAGAACCTCCAGAAGATATTACAGACTTCTCAGATCAAAACTCAACTGGGGTGACTAAGCGCAGCCTGAGCCGCCGCCAGCCTCGCAACCGGAACTCTGAAAGGGCTGCAACTTACATAATTCAGTCCAAGATTGTGACAGAATTCCACCGAAGCGGGATCTCCGGCTTGTTCACCGCAAATCCCAATTTCAAGATCCGCCTTTTCCCTGCGACCCAACTCAACACAAATTCTCATCAATCTGCCCACACCTTCCTGATCTATACTCGCCATGGGATCCGCGTCCAATATTCCCAATTCCAGATACTTTGAGACAAAACTTCCCATATCGTCTCGTGAATATCCATAAGTCATCTGTGTCAGATCATTCGTTCCGAAAGAGAAAAAGTCCGCCGCTTTGGCAATATCGTTAGCGGTAAGACAAGCTCTGGGAACTTCAATCATCGTCCCGATTTTATAACGAAAATTGATTTTTCCCACATATTCATTGATTGTTTCTTTGGCGATATTCCTCAAAAATTCAAGCTCACGGACCGTCCCGACAAGAGGAATTTCAATTTCGGCGCAAACTTTCACTCCGGTCTTGGAAACTTTTATGGCCGCTTCGGTAATCGCGCGGACCTGCATCCGATAGATATCCGGATAAGTTATTCCAAGCCTGCAACCCCTGTGTCCCAGCATGGGATTGACCTCCCGCAAGCCGGAAACAATACTCTTGAGTTCATCCGTAGTCATATCAAATTCCTTCGCCAGGTCCGATATTGAACCATCCGTATCCGGAAGGAACTCATGAAGAGGAGGGTCCAAAAGCCTTATGGTCACGGGCCTTTCTCCCATCACCGTAAAAATTTCCTCAAAATCCCCGATTTGGAATTCCCTAAGTTTCTTCAAAGGTTCCTTTCTTCCCTGTTCATCCTTTGCAAGTATCATCTTTCTGACCAGATGTATTCTGCTTTCATCAAAAAACATATGCTCCGTTCTGCAAAGCCCGACACCTTCCGCCCCGAAAGTAATGGCTTTTTTACAATCTCCGGGACTGTCGGCGTTCGTTCGTATCTTTAAGGTGCGGAATTCATCGGCCCAACTCATGAGCCTTTGAAAATTATCGCTCAACTCCGGTATCTGCATTTCCATTTTGCCCAAAATCACTTCGCCTGTGCTTCCGTCAAGAGTTATAACATCTCCTTCATTCAGGACCATATCCCCGATTATAAGCTTTTTGGCGTTAACATTTACAACAATTCCGTTACAACCCGCGACGCAACATTTTCCCATCCCGCGACACACAACCGCGGCATGACTTGTCATTCCTCCTCTTGAAGTCAAAATCCCCTCCGCCATGCACATACCATTGATGTCCTCGGGGCTGGTCTCTTTTCTGACAAGGATGACTTTTTCATTTTTATCCGCCACCATGTCCATGGCATCATCGGAATTAAAGACGATCTTTCCCGTTGCGGCTCCCGGAGAAGCGGGAAGACCGGTGGCTATGACATTTTTATTCGCGCTTTTCTTGATCTGCGGATGTAAAAGCTGATTAAGAAGAGAAGCATCAACCTTTAACAAC
>PXEC01000001.1 GCA_003566255.1 Candidatus Peregrinibacteria bacterium
CTTCGATCCTTCCGGACAGCGCGGCAATCGACGGGTCCGCACCATCGATGCGCCCATCCGAGCGGATGGTTTCCACGCGATCGAGATTGCGGGGCCGCAAGGCGTGCAGGCGACCTTCGACTGGCAGGCCGCGCGCGACGCCACGCTGGGGCGGATGTGCACCATCACCCTGATCAACGCCGTCGAGGGGTATTGAGCATGCTGCGCCTGAACCTCGCCCGCGAGCCCTACTGGCTCGATCTCGGCCTTGGCGTACGCGTCCGGGTCGAGCCGCTGACCACCGCGCTGATGGTCGCCGCCCGCAGCGACGCGTCCGTGCGCGGCCTGCCGGAAGATACCAGCGACGACGAGATCGCCGTGGTCTTCGGCAAAGCGCTGGCCGAACGCGCCATTCTAGATTGGGAGGGCGTCGGTGATGCGGATGGCAACCCCACACCGGTCACACCGGAAGGGATCGCCGCGCTGCTCGATATCTGGCCGATCTTCGAGAAATTTCAGATGGGCTATGTCGCCAAGGGTCTGGAGCTGGAAGCGGAAAAAAACGCCTCCGCGCCCTCGCCGAATGGGTCTGGGGCGGGGGCGAAGGCTATTGCGCCGCGTGCGAAGCGAACTGCCCGGACTGCCCGCAAATCCTGAACGCGCCGCGCACGTATGAGGGTTGGCAGGTCTGGGACCTGGTGGGGCGCTTGGGTGGCCAGCTCCGGGCGGTGCCCGGTGTGGTTTTGGGCTGGGACATGACCGCGGCTCTGTCGATGGCTGGCAGCTTGGGCGTGGACGCCCGCGCTGCAGCCGAGTTCCTGCCGGTGATCGAGGCGGTGATGGCACGGCATCTCAACCAACAGATGGATGGCAGCAGGGAGTCTGACCCATGACGGAAAAGCGCGTCAGCGTGCGCCTCTCGGCCACCGGCGGGCGGCAGGTGAAGGCGGAGCTGGAGGGCGTTGGCGAGGCCGGTGCCCGGGGCTTCGGTCGTCTGTCGCGCGAGATGGAGGGCGCCAACGCGCGGCTTGCCGCCTTTGCCCGGCGCGCGCGGGTTGCGATGGCCGCAGCCGCAGCCGCGATTGCGGCGGCGGCGACAGCGATGATCCGTTCCGGCCTGCAGGTCATCGACAGCCAGGCCAAGCTGGCGGCCTCGCTCGGCACCACGGTCGAAAGCATCCAGGTGCTCGAGCGCGCAGGCGATCTGGCGGGCGTGTCGATGGGACAGGTCGAACAGGCCGCCATGCAGCTGACCCGGCGGCTGAGCCAGGCCGCTGCTGGCACGGGGCCCGCCGTCGACGCGCTGACCCGGCTGCGCCTCTCGGCCGCAGAGCTTCAGGCGCTGCCGCTCGACCAGCGGATTGCGCTGATCCAGGACCGGCTTGCCGAGTTTGTGCCCGAGGCCGAGCGCGCGGCGGTGGCCTCGCAGCTCTTCGGTGATCGGGCGGCGCTGGTGTTCACGCGGATCGACACGGCGACGCTGCGCCAGGCCACGCAGGACGTCCGGGACTTCGGGGTGGTGGTCTCCGATCAGGATGCCGCGCAGATCGAGCGGACGAATGACGCGATCTCGCGGCTGGGGCTGATCTGGCGCGGGCTGTCGAACCAGCTCGCCGTGGCCGCAGCGCCTGCGCTGGAAGCGGTCGCGGATGCCATGGCCGCTGTTGCACGCACCACCGGACCGCTGGGCATCGCCATCCGCACGCTCTTCGAGAACCTTGGCCGTCTGACCTCCTATGCCGCCGGGATCGCCACTCTGATGGCCGGGCGGTTCGTCGCGGCCAAGATCGCCGCTGCCGCTTCGGTGCGCGGGTTGGCCATGGCGCTGGTCGTCCTGCGCGGGGCTTTGCTGCGCCTGCCGTTCGTGGGGCTGATCGTGGCGGCCGGAGAACTGATCCACTGGTTCGGCAGGCTGGTGCGTGGCGCGGGCGGGTTCGGCAATGCGCTTTCGCTGCTCGGTGACCTTGCTCGCGAGGTCTGGGAGCGGATGCAGCTCGGCGCTGTCACCATGGGATTGGCGATCATGGCGAGCTGGGCCGATATCAAGGCTACGATCGCCACGGCGTTGCAGGCGTCACTGGAGGCGATCGTCGGCTTCGGCAATGCGGCCCTGAACACCTTCCGGGGGGCGCTTGAGGCGATCAAGGTGCTCTGGGGTGCGCTGCCCGGGGCCATCGGGGATTTCGCCTTCCAAGCGGCGAATGCGCTGATCGCGGGCGTCGAGGCCATGCTGAATGGCGTCGGGAACCGCATCAACGGGTTCCTCGACGGGATCAATGCCGGGCTCGAGGCGCTGGGCATCGAACGGCGCGTCTCACTGATCGGCAATCTGGAACTTGGCCGCATCGAGAACCCCTTCGCCGGATCGGCGGCTGAAGCCGGCGCCGAGGCACGCGCGGCGTTTCAGGCCGCGTTCACGGCCGAGCCGATCACGATGCCTGATCTGGGGCTGGGCACTTATGCTGAGGACGCACGCGGCCAGGCCGAGGCGCTGCGCGAGGTGATGTCCGGCGTGGTGGATGCTGCCACTGCGCCGCTGGAGTCGGTGGCTGCGCTCCGCGAGGCTGTGGCCGCTTCGGGGGCCGACGCGGAAACCGCGCTCACTGGCGCGCAAACCGCGGCTGAAGGACTGGAAGATGCGCTCGATTCCACCGGCGAGGCCGCAGGTCGCGCGGGCGGCGCCGGTCGCGGGGCAGGCCAAGCGCTGCGCGAGGCGGCCGACACGGCGCGGGGAGCGTGGGAGGCGACCGCCGAAGCCGTTCGCGCCGCGCAGGAGCGCTCGCGCGAGATCGCGCAAGGGCTGGCGCAGGACATCGTCGGCCCGATCAAGGACGCGCTGAAGTCGGGTGAGTTCACCTGGGAGACCTTCGCCAGCGCCATCTCACGGATCGCGCAGAACCTCGCAAACCGGCTGATCGAACTTGCCTTCAAGCCGATCGAGAACGCGATCATGCGCGCCTTCTCGGGCATGGGTGGAGGCGGCGGGTTCTTCGCGAGCCTGTTCGGCTTCGCCAAGGGTGGCGCCTTCGCCGGGGGCCAGGAACTGACGGCGTTTGCGCGCGGGGGCGTGGTCAACCGGCCCATGGTCTTCCCCTTCTCCCGCGGCATCGGGCTGATGGGGGAGGCCGGGCCGGAAGCGATCCTGCCGCTGCGGCGCGGGCGCGACGGGCGGCTCGGGGTCGAGATGAACAGTGCGCCCGCCCAATCGGCGCAGGACATGTCGACCCGGATCATCAACGTGCTTGATCCGTCGGTGGTCGGCGACTATCTCGCCACGCCCTCCGGCGAGCGGGCCATTTTGAACGTCATCCGCCGCAATCGGAGTGCGCTGAGTGCCTGAATTGCCTCTCTGGTCCTTCCCGGCAGCGCAGGAGACCAGCGAGGTGCTGGAATGGCGCACCGATGTGCTGACATCGCGCGCGGGCGAACAGCGCATCGCGCTCCGGCCTCGACCGCGCGAGATCGTCACGTTTCGCCACCGGCTGGACGCGCTGGGCATGGCGCGCGCCGCGGAACTCGCCCGAGCAAGCTTCGCGGACGACTGGCATGTGCCGCTATGGCATCTGGCACTGCAGCCAAGTGCCGATCTGGCGCAAGGCGCGACCGAGATCCTGCTCGACACCGGCTCGGCGGATTTCCGGAGCGGCGATCTTACGGCGATTGCAGCCGATGGTGGAGCGGCCATGCCAGTGGCCATCGCCAACGTTCAGCCAGACCGGCTGATCCTGGCGGAGCCGCTGGTTCTTCAACTGCCCGACATGACCGTGGCCGCGCGCCGGATCACCGTCGCGCCGGTCCGCGCAGGCGTATTGACCGCAGGCGTCGAGATCGCGCGCCGCAGGCAGGGCGATGGCACGGTCACCGCCAGCTTCCTGCTGCGCGATGCCCCGGACATCACCGCGCCTGTGCTGCCGACCTATCTCGGCCGCCCGGTCCAGACCGACCCGAGCATCCTGCGCCGCCCGCTCAGCACCAGCCTGCGCCGCGCAGTCGAATATGTCGACAACGGCTTCGGCCCGGTGGTGGTGGAACCCATGCGCGATGTCATCGAGCGCGGCGAGTCTATCACGCTGAAGGCGCAAGGCCCCATCGCGCGCAACGCCCTGCGCCGCTGGCTCTGGTCGCTTCGTGGAAGGCAGGCCAGCTTCTGGCTGCCGACCTGGAGGCGCGAGCTGCAGTTGCGCGCGGCCATGACCTCTGGATCCACGTTGATGCGCGTTGCCCCGGTTGCGTCGCTCCCGGCCTATGTCGGTCGCGCGATCATCTTGGAAATGCCATCCGCGCTGCGCTTCCGGACGATCACCACAGCCATCGCCGAGGGCGCGGATCACAGGCTGACGCTGTCGTCGAACCTCGGCGATCCAGTTCCCCTCACGACGAAGGTACATTTCCTGACAGCGATGCGCGCCGACGCGGATCGCGTCGAGATCCAGCATGGCTCGGTGGCGAGCGAGGTCACGCTGCCTGTTCTCGAGGTGCCCGCATGACCTACGCCAGCTTGGAGTCCTCCGTCGCCGAGGGCCGGCCCTATTTCCTCTACCAGTTCGTGGAAGGCGATCAGGTCTGGCGTTTCACCAGCCGCTCCACGCCCTGGACCAGCGCGGGGAGCGGGGGGGATACGATCTCTTGGGAGCCCGCTGCCGTGGCCCATGGCGATGTGGTGCAGACGAGCGAGATCGAGCGCGGGCGGCTGGAACTGACCTGGCCGCTCTCGCATCCTTTCGCACGGCGCTTTCTCACCCCCTTGGGCAATACGCCCGTGACGCTGACCATCTTCCGTGGTCATGAGCAGGTGCTGGGGGAGACTGTCGCACATTGGAAAGGCCGCGTGGTGGGGGCGGAGATCGAGGGACAGCGCATCCTCCTGCAGGCCGAGTCGATCTTCAGCACGCTACGCCGCGCAGGCGTGCGGGCGAAGTATCAGCGGCTGTGCCGCCATGCGCTTTACGGGCGCGGCTGCGGGCTCGATATCGCACTGCACTGGTTGACGGGCACGGTGACGGCCATATCCGGTACCGGTCTGTCCGTGACGATCCCAGAAGCGGCGGCCGAGCCCGATGGCTGGTATCGCGGTGGCGTGCTGCGCTTTGGCGTGCAGCTTGGCTTCATCACCGGCCATGCCGGAACAGTGCTGACCCTCTC
>PXEC01000096.1 GCA_003566255.1 Candidatus Peregrinibacteria bacterium
CCAACTTGATCGATATCAATGCTTCTCGACTGCAGCTCCGGAATAGAACCGTTCTTCGCGCTGATATATTACAAAGAAGTAATGAGCGGACAAAAGCTCAGATACGTTAATTCCCACTTGAAAGAGGAACTGAAAAAACTTGGATTGGACAAGGAGGAAATAATTGAAGAAATAGAAAGTACAGGAACGCTTCAACACATAAAAGAAATTCCGGAAGAAATAAGAAAGATATACGTCACCGCAATGGACATAAACGCGGAGGACCACATAAAAATGCAAGCCGCTTTTCAGAAACACGTGGACAACAGCATAAGCAAGACAATAAACTTCAGCAATTCCGCGACCAGAGAAGACGTAAAACAAGGATATCTTTTAGCTTGGGAAAACGGGTTGAAGGGATGCACGGTATACAGAGACGGAAGCAGGCAAGAACAAGTTTTGAGTTTAAACAACAAAAAAGAAGCAGAAAAGACTGTGGAGAAGGAACCCGAACAAAATTCACATCAAAATTTTGAAGAGATAATTCCCCCACCGCTTCCTCAAATAACCGAAGAAAGAGAACACGCGTCGCTAAATAAAAAAGAAATCATCCACAACAAAAAATGTCCGGAATGCGCAAATAAAATACAGGTAGCGGAAGGCTGTATGCTTTGCCTAAATTGTGGGTTTTCCGCGTGCGCGGCATAAATCCGTATAAAAAGGTTTTCCCCCCTCTTTTTATAGAGGTCAAGGGGGCCACATCGGCTCCCTTGACCCGGCAAGAAAGGTGATCTATCCTAAAATAAGCATGGAGGCATTCGAAAAAATACCACACAAGTTTGAACTTGAAGAGGGGAAAGACCCCTCCGCGTCGAACAACACAAACAATGAAGACGTGGAAGGTTTGACGAAAGAAGGAAAAGAGAGCTTGGACAACAGAACTACAACTTCAAAACAGTTAGCTGCCGAAGCAAAAGAATACTTAAAAAGAGCCAACGAATCATTGCAAAAACTGGCTAGAGAAGAGCAAGTCCTTAGTTTTTCAGACCACAACCGATTTCTTAAAAAAATCACCGAAGTTGAGGAAAGTCCGGACACCGAGAGTTCAACAAAGGCAAAAAAACTATGCGAAGAAATAGAAGAGTACAAGGCTAACAAACTAAAAAAAACAACTGAAGAAGAATTGGTAAGAGAAGTGAACGATCCGGAAATTGAAACAAGGTTAAATCGGGTAAAAACACTTTTTGAAGACCCGGAAACCGCAAAGCACATAGGAACAAACCAGGTGGAGGCATTCAAAGCCTGGTGCGTAGAAAGAATAAAGAAAAACCCCACGATAAAAAATGCCGAAGAAACAATATATTTGGTCCAAAATCACAGCACAGACGGAATAAAACCCAGAAAAGAATTTTACGAAACACAAATAAAGCCACTCCTCTCCCGCTACGGAATGACCATAGGCGAGTCACCTCTTCTGAGGGAAAAAGGCTTCAGCGAAAGAAAATCCATCCTGCCCCTAATGAAACAAAGTTCGGAATTAATAGAGGAGGGTTTTCGAGCGGGATTTTATTCAATTAAGACAAAACAAAAAATAGTCGCCGATATGCTGAAAAGCCCGGAATCGGCAACAATCTGGAGAAAAGCGGGAGAAATAAAACAAATTCGCCAGAAAGAAGATAACAACTACGCGCTCTTCGAGAGAAAAATAACGATCAACGGAACAGAAATAGACGCGATGAGCAAGGCCTCAAAAAAAGAACTCTTCAAAAGCTACGCGGACTATGATGATCTCTCGTTAAGAAAAACAACCGTGGACAACTGGAAACAAATAATAGAAAACGAAGCAAATTTAGCCCGTGAATTCGGAGAAATTTACAAAGATGATAAAGAAGGATTCAGAAACGCAATACACAGTTTCAACCTCATGGATTACACGCAAAAAGAAAGAGCCATAAAAGAGCACAAAAAATTAAAAGAAGAAAACGAAAAAGGAAAACTGCAAAAAAGTCTGGAAATCCTTAAAAAATCACTAACGGAAATAGAAAAAGCGGAAAATGAAAAAGTCCTATGCACAAAAACAGCAAAACGCTTCCGGGACTTCGTTCTGGACAAATCCAGATACACCGATTCCAAAGGAAAACTGGATATCGAAAAACAACAAAAACTTCACGAGGGATTGACTTCAAAAACACCGGTACATGAGAAGGAAAAAAGAAACATAGAGGCATATCGTCAAAAAAGAAATCTTTTCCGCGTCTCACTCAAAAAATTCGGCGACATAACTCCGGAAATGACAAACGAAAAACTGGAAGAAAAACAAGCTCAATATGACGCTGAATCATACACGAAAAGAATGGAACTCCACGAAAAACTGAAAGGTGAGATTGCAAAAAAGGAAAAAGAGAAAGAAAAAATGAAAAAGTTGAGATCCAATTCCACCGAAATGGAAAAAGTCCCGGACATTCAAAAAGGGATATTGGAAAAAAGATTCAAATTGTTAAGAAGTTTAGACGCGTTAATAGAAGAAAAAACACCTGAAAGCGTACGAGAAGGACTAAATCAGATATATTCATATATGGACGCGGCCAACAAATTAATAGAAGATTTTTCCGGGGATCCAGAGATAGAAAAACGCCTAAGCGAACTTCTGGAGTTAAAAAGAGCTCTGGGAAACCCCGAAGAAGCAAAGAAAACAGAAGAGGAAGAAATGATGGAAGAAGCAAAGAAAACAATGGAAGAGAATAAATTCGGAGTTGGAGACAGAGTCAGAAAACAAGAAAAAATCCACAAGGCGAGCACTTTAATAAGTTTGTCAGAAAAAAGACACGGAGAAAAAAAGAAGGCAGCGGACAGAGCACTTGAAGCAGCCCTTGAAAAAAGTGAAGACGAAACTCAAAAAAGAATAATAGAGGATTACCACAAACGGGGAGGAGTAATAAACAAAAAAGACACTGGAGGAAAAGTCCGCAAAATAGAAGCGGATGAGGAAAAACTTGGTGCCGATTGGATCTCCGCAAAAGATCACGTGGATGCGGAGGGAGTAGATAATCTTGAAGATAAAGCAGGAACAACTGAAATAGAAATTACAAAGGACGGCCAAGTTCTTGACAAAGAAGGAAGAAAAAGAGAGCTGGAACAAAGAGAGGAAGCCATCGCGGTGGACGTGGGAGAACAAATGAATGAACAAAGAGAAAAAAAAGAGGGAATAAAAAAGCCGTCCGCTTACTCAAAAACGGCACTGGAAGTGGCAAGAAAAAGAGCGGCACGAAGAGTAATCGAAGAAAAAGTTAAAAAAGCGGCATGATCTTAGGACTGATAATACTGGTAGTCATAATATTTGCTTCTTTTTTCACGGCAATGTCCCTCTATGTGACAATTTTCGGGGGAGGCCCGTTTGTTCCAACACCAATTCCCTCGGTAAAAGAAGTTTTGAAACACGCGAAAATAAAAAAGGGGCAAAAGGTTTATGACATAGGAGCCGGAGACGGAAGATTTGTCCACTACGCGACAAAAGATTATGGCGCGAACGCGGTAGGGTTTGAAATGGACCCTTTCGTTTTTTTGATAGCAAAAATCCGACAAATTTTCTGGAAATGGCAAGGAAAAATGATCCGAAGCGATTTTCAAAAACACAGTCTATGCGACGCGGATCATATAATCTGCTACATGATGCCAAAGACCCTCGCGAAATTTCAAAAAAAGTTCGATAGAGAGCTGAAAAAAGGAACAAAAGTGATTTCATACGCGTTTCACATCGGAGACTGGGAACCAACAAAAGTAATACCGAAACAAGGAAAAATATCAAAAATCTTCATATATCACCGCTGAAAAAAGCCATCTCAATACGTTATGTTTCCATGAAAGCGCGGGGAGAGAGCTGCGCTCCCCCCTTTCGGGTACGCAGCTCTCTCCCCGCGATTCCAAAAAACTGGGTTTTTTTGGTCATATCTTTTTTTTTCAACCGATTTTTAGTAATATTGGGATCAAATGACAAAAAAAATCATTTCAAAAATTCTGGGGATATTTGTTTTTGCAAGCATCTTCACCCCGATACAAGCGTTCGCGGCTTTTGAAGACGTTAAAATGGCGCACCCATATTATCCCGCGATAAGTTATTTGAAAGAAAACAATATAATACACGGCTATCCCGATGGGACATTCAGACCACAAAACGAAATAAACAGAGCGGAATTTTTAAAAATAATACTGGAAGGCTCGGGAGTACCATCCAACGTAATAACCCCCACCCCATTTCCCGACGTTGACCATACTGCCTGGTACGCGCCATATGTCAAAAAAGCATACGCCGAAGGATGGATTGAAGGCTATCCCGATGGGACATTCAAGCCGTCGCAAAGGATAAATAAAGTTGAAGCGATAAAGATTCTCGGGGAGGTTCAAAATTGGCAACTCCCTTCAGTCATATTGCAAGCCCCATACGATGACACCTCCCCTGACGCGTGGTACACGCCATACATATCATACGCGAAACAAAGAAGTTTTTTGGAAGAGGAAGGCCCGTTATACAGTCCCGGAGCACTAATGACAAGAGGTCAAATAAGTGAAGTGATCTTCAGAACATTAACATTGGAAGATCACGATTGGAAAATCCCGGAAGAAGAAAAAGTAACGGTGGAATTCACCCCGGTAGATTTCAGGCTGATGAGCACAACATTTTTCAGAGATATAACGTTGAACGAAGAATTCCCGACACATTTTTACAACGATGAGATCTATTTTATAAGCGGACAAGTCAACTCAGACTTGATAAAAAAGGTCACTGTAATTTTGGAAAAAGAAAACGGAACAAAAAGAAAAACATTCTCGGGTCCAACACAAAATAGAAATTTTTCAATCCCAGTATACTTCAAAGACCCGGGAAATCATCTCCTGGGCATAATCCCGGGAGAAGCGGGGTCCGGAACAGCGGTGCAAATATCGGTTTTCAATGACCCGCCTCAAGTAAATTTGAGCACCGATCCTCCGGAACCAGTAACAAACCAGCAAATATATTTTTCCAACGGCAGTACAAAT
>PXEC01000138.1 GCA_003566255.1 Candidatus Peregrinibacteria bacterium
CATTCGCAAAGGATTCTTTGATTCACCTCACTGAGAACCCTTCTTCTTAACCCATCCTTTTCACCTTGAATGACAGAGTCCGCGAATTCAAATTCAGTTACAAATTCCATATTAAGATTTGTTAAAGGATGGGCATACTAAACAATAATCAACATTTTGTCAAGTAAAACGTCCCAGGTACAACTTTTGACTTGGGCAAAATTGCACCTGACCCCATTTTCGTGGCTTACCGTAGCCAAAACGGCGCGTCCAAAATTGTACCTGACCCCATTTTCTACAGATTCGCCCCCAGATCGTTCAACGCCCGCTTAAAGCCTTTTAAAGCGGATTTGACCTCGGATTTTTTTATATCCCCCAGCTCATGCGCCACACGATTGCGTAATTTGTGAGCGGACCAAACCCCGTTTCTATCGGAAAAAAGAGGACCTGCTTTCTTTAGTTTTTCTCCCAACGGCCCTTGATATCCACGGACTTTCAAAGTGTAATCCAGTAATTTATCGGCATCAATAATCGCTTCCTTTGGGTTAACCTGATGGATTCGAATTACTCTGTCCCAGTGCGAATGAATATACTTAAGTTCCCGCTGTCCGATTTTTCGTTTTTTACCCTGCGCAAAAAACACCCAAACAGCCAAAACAAAAGCCAAAACCAAAAACAAAATTACCAAAACTTCAAACATATACCTCTTTAATCATCAATATGTATTTTTTTATTTTGCGCGTGATAAGCAATCATCTCCGACAGCATATTTTTAAGCGCCTGATGATCCCTAACACTTCTGTTAGCGACATATTTATCCTGATATTTGGAAATGATAGATTCCAACCTTTTCGGTCTTACGGCATCGTTCAAAACAACCGAAGTCTGACCTCCCATCTTATCTATGGTCACATTGCCATAATTGAAAACGGTGGGCCAAAAGCCTTTAACCGTATATGAAACTCCCTCGATCATGTGATATTCAATCCGCGTGGAAGTGATGTCAAAAAATCCGTTGCGCTCAATATCCACAGCCCCGAAATTGGTAAGAAGCCAGACATCGAAATACCAGTCCAAAAATTTGTAAATCATTCCAAATACCCCGACAGCCATCCAAATACCCCAGGCGACGATCAGAGCCGGAAAAAGAAGATACAAGATAGAAGGGATGAACAGCCCGAAAACAAAAGTTTTAAACACCGCTTTGAAAAACACAAAAACATGACGATGCGCGACATGCAGAACCCTTTCACCGTCATCCAAAAATCTGGAAAAAATACGATCGTTCAATTTCATGACATTTGGTAACAAAGCCATTATATTCATATTGTAATAAAAAATCAAAAAAGATATGATATAGAATGATGCAAGAAGAGTCGAAAAAGAAGATGAAAAAGGCCCTGTTGTGGTTGCTGGACTTGGGAGTAAACGTAATAATAATCTTTGGTCTGGTGTTCATAATACAGAAATGGCTGATCGCGCCCTTTGACGTTTCCGGAGCGTCAATGTGCGATACCCTGAATGTCGTGGACGGCGAATGCGTAAACAATCAAGGAGAAAAAATAATAATAAATAAAGCCGCCTACGTTTCCGGAAATCCCGAAAGGGGTGATATTGTTGTGTTTGCACCACCCCAAGAAACAAACGAAAAATATTACATAAAAAGAATTATAGGACTCCCCGAAGAAACAGTAGAGATAAAGGACGGGCATGTATTTGTCACAAAAGCATCCACTGAAGAACAGATAGAATTGGATGAGGGATATTTGAGTGAAGAAAACAAGGGAAACACTAAAGCCTATGTAAGCGGTTTTTCAGTATTTGAAATCCCGGAAGACCACTACTTCCTATTGGGAGATAACAGAAGAGCAAGTACGGATTCAAGAAGCTGCTTTGAAAGCTCGGTCACGATGGAATGCAAAAATAATCCCCAAAACGCGTACGTCCCAAAAGAGAACATAAAAGGAAAAACGTGGTTTGTCTGGTGGCCACTTTCAAATATGCGGATAATAAGAAGCCAAACGTACGCTGTGGATCAAGCGATTTCCGAATCCCTCGCGGAAAAATAGAATTCCAACAAAACGGCTGCTCCAACAAGAAGCAATCCCGACCACCAAGTCAGAACGCGGAGCATTTGAAAAACAAGACAAAAAACAGCAATAAGACTGAGGAATGTCCCCTGCCTCATGGAAACATTGATATGTTTATAAAATATCTCATTTTTGAATAACCAAAGTCTAAAATAAAATCCCAAAACTCCAAAAGTGCCGGTGAGAGCTATGAACAAGGTGATGAAAAACAAAATTAACGCGATGGACAGATTAGCGTAAGGTGAAAGCTGAGTAATCACAAGAATCCACCCGATCCAGGCAAACAAAGCGGAAACTCCTATAATAGCCAAATACTTATGATGATTCATTCAATTTTTTTAATATTAAGGGGATCATTTCGAAATCCTCAAAAAGAACATCTTTCTTTCTTGAATCATATAATGCAACGGCGGGATGGTAAAGAGGCAAAAATACCTGCCTGTCCTGCCATATTCCGGTAGCCCTTTTGGGTTGCCCATGGACTTCCGAAATCTTGAGACCCGGAAGGAAGTGTCCCATGGAATGTCGTCCCAGAGTAACAATCAATTTGGGCTTTATGATCTTTATTTGCTCATCCAGATAAGGACGACATGATCTCACTTCATCCGGGAGGGGATCTCTGTTTGAGGGCGGCCGGCATTTCACCACATTGGTAATAAAAACCTCATCACGGGACATTCCGATCGATTCGATCATCTCCGTTAACAAGCGGCCGGCCGCCCCGACAAACGGCTTCCCTTGTAAATCCTCATCTCTCCCCGGCCCTTCCCCAACAAAAAAAACATCCGCGTCCCACGATCCGTCTCCGGGCACCACATTCGTTCTACCCTCACAAAGACCGCAAAGGCGGCAATTCGCTATTTTTCCCAATAATTCATCTTTCAGCATCGAGTCCTTTGATATATCGATTCAAAGCAAACCGCCCCGCAGCCGCCAAAAACAGGACAGGAACAGCATAAAGTAAAATCCTTGTAGAGACATCTTTCACCACCAACTCAACAAAAAAGGAAAAAATATTCAAGTCGGGCACAGGCAAGAACAAAAAGGAAAGCGCCGAAATAGAAAGCAACAGAGAAGCCACAAAAATCGCTCCCAGCTCCGCCTTCAAAATTTTATGCCACGGTTTGAGAACAACCAAAGCAATCAAAGCCAAAAGTAAAAGAAGAAAAGCCCAGACAACGGAAATAAACATATTGAAAATTCCCGAAATATATTCAACAAAATTCCCCTCGATGTCCTCCCCCACCTCAAATGTAAAAATCAAATCCTCCGGCAAATCGGCAAAAGAAATGGTTATCATCAGTTCCCCATCCTCGACAACGGCCGCGTTCAGGTCATCATAAAAAGTCCCCAAGAGGACAGAAAAATCGTCTTTGGAAACATCATCCTTTAGCACTTCAACAACCTCGTCAATCGACAAATCCGTAAAAACCTCCTCAGACAACGATTCCGCCAACTCATGAATCATCAGATCATAACCTTCGGGAGCAAGTTTCTCGGTATAAAAATCCCGATTCTTCAAAGTGCCGTATGTCTCGGTCAAAAAAATCGTCGAAACAGACCCGACCGCGAAAAGAATAGTGAAAACAACAACCAAAAATTTTCTAAACATGACGACAATCTAACATACGATTCCAAATTCGGCAAAAATCTGTTAATCTCAAAAAGCTAAAGTTATTTGTTAACCCAAAAAAACATGGATGCAATTCTTATTCTGATCGGAGTGATAGTACTCCTCCTGATCATCCTCGCTGTGCTTTACAACTCACTCGTAAAGCGAAGAAACCAAGCAAAAGAGGCCTGGAGCGGAATAGAAGTACAACTAAAAAGACGATATGATCTTATCCCGAACCTCGTAAACACGGTGAAAGGCTACGCAAAACACGAAAAAAGTGTATTTGAAAACGTAACGAAAGCAAGAACATCCGCAATGCAGGCAGGCAGTGTAAAAGATAAATCCCAAGCGGAGAACATGCTTAGCGGAGCCTTAAAATCACTTTTTGCGGTATCAGAAAACTACCCCGCCTTAAGAGCAAACGAAAACTTCTTAAGCCTTCAACAAGAACTGACAGACACGGAAGACAAGATCATGGCGGCACGCAGATTTTACAACAGCACGGTCAAAAAGCTTAACACCGCGCTTGAGAGCGTACCCACCAACATAGTCGGAAAGATGTTCAAGTTTGAAAAACGCGACTTCTTTGAATTGGAACCCAGTGAAATAGCCGCCGCTCAAAAGCCCACCGAAGTTAAGTTTTAGGGAAAAATGAAGAAAGAATTGCCAAGAAACATTTATGACCAGATAAGATCGAATCGCTGGCGGACCGGCGCACTTTTTTTAATGTTCCCCCTGATCATTTTGGGACTCACGTATCTGGGAATCCTGTTGGCGATAATATTCTCATCGGATCCCGAACTTGTAACCACAAGCCCGATAGAACTGGCCAACATGATGATGAGAACAATAGGGTTCTGGGTAATAGTAGCCGTATTTATCTATTCAGCCATAAGTTATTTTGCGGGCTCAAAAATGATAATGGGATACGCGGGAGCCAAACCCATCAAAAAAAGAGACAATCCCACTCTTTACAACGCCGTCGAAAACATATCAATAACTGCGGGGATGGCAAAAACTCCTGAAATTTACATAATTGAAGATCAAGGACTTAACGCGTTCGCGACAGGAACACATCCGGACAACGCGAAAATAGCAATAACGAGAGGACTTTTGGAAAAACTGAGCAAAGCCGAAATGGAAGCGGTGATGGCACATGAAATGGGGCACGTATTGAACAGGGACATAAGAGTAATGTTGATAGTGATAACACTTTTGGGCTCAATACAAATAATAGGAGAGATGATGTTGAGAACCGCCTATTTTGGAGGAAGAAGCCGATCAAGAGGAAGTGGCATAATTCCCCTGATAGGTTTTTTATTTATAACGGTAGGAGTATTGATGGGGATGCTCACAAAATTCGCGATAAGCAGAGAAAGAGAATATCTCGCGGACGCCACGGGAGCTTTCCTTACAAGCAATCCCCTAGCCTTGGCTTCCGCGCTTGAAAAAATATCAGCCAATCCCGGATCACAAACACTCGGATCCAAACCAACTATAGGTAGTATTTGCATAGAGGACCCCACTATCAAAAAATCTTTATCCGGCGAAAAAAAGCAAAGTTTTTGGAAGAAAATATGGTCCACTCATCCGCCGGCATCGGATAGGATAAGACTTCTTCAGAGATATTAAAAAAACCAATGAAAATAATATTTTTCGGTACCCCTGAAATAGCGGTAAAAACACTTCAAGTCCTGCACATGATGCCGGATATTGAGATAGCGGCGGTAATAACCCAACCGGACAAAGAAACAGGAAGAAAAAAAATAAAAACTCCGCCTCCTGTAAAGATCGCGGCGGAAAGAATGCAACTGAAAGTTCTTCAACCCAAAAATAAAAAAGAACTCCTGGAGGTTTTGGAGAATTTCAGCCCTCCGGATTTTTTCGTGGTATTCGCTTACGGGATGATTCTCCCGGAAGAAGCGCTAAAGATTCCAAAACACGCCGCCATAAACATTCACACTTCACTACTTCCGAAATATCGCGGAGCATCCCCCATCCAAACAGCACTCTTAAATGGAGACAAAGAAACGGGGATAAGCATAATAAAAATGGACAAGGAGATGGACCACGGTGATATTTACCTGCTAAGACGGATACAGATCAGTGATTTTGATAATTACGAATCACTCTCAAAAAAACTTGGAGAAATAAGCGCCATAACCATGCCCCTTGCCCTTCAAGACATACTTTCCCAAACATTACCCCCCATAAAACAAAACCACGCCAAAGCCAAATACTGTAAAAAAATCGAGAAAAAAGATGGCGAAATAGATTTCAAAAAATCCGCGGTGGAAATAAAAAACATGCTGAAAGCCTATACCCCATGGCCGGGGATTTTTACAAACATAAAAGGGAAAAAAATCGAAATAACGGAAACGCACATCGATGAGAACCAATCGCTGAAACCCGGTGAATTCAAAATCGAGGACAATTCTCTGAAAATAGGAACATCCAAAGGCATTTTGATACCAAAAAAAATAAAACCCGAGGGGAAACAGGAGATGGATACAAAATCTTTTATAAACGGTTACTCAAACTTATTCATGCCCAGAAAGAGGACAAAAAGAACCTGCCCCTGAAAAAGCGTCAAAAAATAATGATCAAATAAACCGCCGGAAAGAACACAAACACCCAAAACAACCGTCAAAAAAAAGTTTTTTACATTGAGAGATCTCCAAAGCGCGCCGATCATAAGAGCAATCAGCGAAATTCCGCCAAGCCAGCCCGCCTCGGCGAATGCAAGAAGAAAAATATTATGCACCGGCTGATAATTCCAAGGAAAAAGCTTCGCAAGGTCATAATCCTGCATGACAACCGTAAAATTCCCGACCCCCACACCAAGGGGATTATCAAAGAACATTTTCATTGAAATATCCATCAATCTCAGACGCTCTAAAAACGCAGTCTCATAAGGTAAAAATCCGACACGTTGAAACAGTATCTCCCCCACTCCGGAAGCGTAGACCATCAGCAAAAAAAGAACCACACAACACACGATATATTTAAAATAAGACTTCCCACCCCTAAACAACACATAAACAAAACCGGATAAGAAAAAAGCCAGCCAAGCACTTCTGGAAAAACTTAAAACAAGAACGGATAAAAACAAAAACCCCAAACTTATAAGAACAAGCCTGTCCCGAATCCTAGTCGACAGAAAAACCAAAAACCAAAAAGCAAAAACCATATACATCCCCAGGACATTAGGATGAGGGAATGTTCCATAAGGTCTGATAATCTTCTCTCCACCCAAATCCACAGAAGCTATCCCCTTCATTGAAGAATCCAAAACGGGTTCACCTAAAAAGTGCAATCCCATGGAGCCCTGCGAATAGTATTGCAGAAGCGCAAGTATCGATTGCAAAAACATCATTCCCACAAAAATCCCGATAACCCGTCTAAAATCCAAAATCCTGAAAGCAAACAGTAGATAGATAGCGATCATTTCAACAAACCTGATGCCGTAAACCAAGGTATTTCCGGCGTCAACGGAAAACAAAGCTGAAAAGAAAACAAAAAATACAAAAATCAAAAACAGAAGAAAAACGCGATCGCTCCTTAAAAACGCCCCAGCTTTTTTAAACGAAAAAGAAGCCCTTTTTTTGACATTAAACAACAAGTCCGCGAACAAAAACAAAAATCCTACTATCAGAAAAAACTCGGAAAGATGGAAAAAATAACTGGTATAGGGATTAAAAAGCCCGGAAGGATAAAGTTGCGGAGAAAACAAAAAAGTCCCTATACCAAACGGCAAAAAAACGAAAAAAAGGTAAAAACAACCCTTTGCGATACGATTTAATAATTTAGTCTTCATCCTCAATTTCTAAGGGAGGCTCAATAACACCGACTTGCGGCAACATCCTTGTGATTTGATCTTGGGCGTCAATAAGATTTGCCCGCGCGGTTTCCCTATTTAGATTAGTAAGCCTTATAACCTCCTCAAAAATGTCTTTATACCTATAATAATTGATGATCGGAAAACTCTCGGCGAATCCTATTTGCGAAGCAAAAACTCCGTAAATCGGATGGCGTTGCTGCTCCAATATCATGTCTCGTCTGCTCGTCGGCTTTTTCAGTTTGTCAAAGTAGTATTCCAAGTTGCTTTTACTGGTCAGATCAACCAAGAATTCCCAAGCCAAATCCGGATATTCCGAATTGCGTGAAACGGTTTCAGCAAAATAACTCGCGTATGTCACACGTTTTTCACCCGTCACGTCCGGATCAAAAGTTTGAGGAATTGTCGCTATCCTTATGTTATCAGCTCTGATAGTTGAGGCGCCTTGATCACGAAGGACCCCTATTTTATTCAAAATCTCATCATACATGAAGGAGTAACCGATGACCATGGAGACTCTTCCTCGCGCAAAAGCCTCTATTTCGTTCGCCCTTGCTTCCGGATCCGCGAGATAAGTCCCCCATGAGTAATGCCTTTGAGCCTCATCCGCAAAACCTGTAAACAGTTCCAATGCATCAGTAGCAGAATAATCGGTAACACCCCTCTGTGCTCTCGCAAAAATAGCCTCTGAGATATTTTCGTTATAGAACTCAACCCCATGTTGCAAAAATAAAAGATACAGAATATCCACCGCGCGGCTTATATTATCACTTCTGCCCATGGCAATACCTCCGACCTCCAAAAATCCGAAATCCGGATCGAATCTGTTTAACAAAAGAACATCCTCCTTAATCCCTTCCCAAGTTGTCGAAGGTCTGCCCCGAACGGGTATTCTGTCCTCAAAATGCGCCCGGTTATAATAGAGCGCCAGAGTATCAACGGTCATCGGCAACGCATAGACCTGATCGACCCCATATTCATCAGGCCTGACAAGATCACGATAGGCTACATCCACAAAAACATCCGCAAAGACTTCAGGCAATGTCATGTCTTCCGGCGACAAAAACTCCGGCATCGGTGTAATTTTTCTGAAATTACTCTTGAACCATGTGTTCTGCATGGAAAAAATATCCGGCCCGCGCCCCTCAGCCATTTCATTCAAAATCAAATTCTGATATTCATCAAAATCGGAAAATTTTCGATAATTGATGCGCAACCCCGGATACTTTGCGACAAAATCATCAATGATAGGTCTAATTACCTCCTCATCATCAAACATCTTGTAATAAGTAAGCTCCACTCCCTCATACGAGACTTTCTCAACTTGCGGTCTGCGACAACCGCTGAAAAGTAAAGAAGAAACAAGAACAAGTAAAAAAAGGACTAAAAGGGTTTTTTTGAAAATTTTCATAGGAACAAATTAGGTTTTTTTAATGATTAAACTTCCGCGCGATCACAAGAGACTTCACGCGGACAGAAGGCCTTCTTTGGCGAAAAAGAAGTCTTCTCCAAACGTGAAAAATCCGCGCACCCGCAAGAAAGACATCCTATTTCCGCAGTTTTCACGTTCTCCCCGGAGGACAGCAAATGCTCAAAAACCGCTGAACAAATTCGACACTTAAACTGTAAAATAGGCATAGGAAATGCGGTTACACACCCCACATTATAGAAAGCTTAATAGTTATTGGCAAGCTTAAGCAACTGCCGCCTCCTTTTCATCACCGACATCCTCTATCGCGACTTCATTAAGACCATTTTTTGACTTTTTCCAAGTCAGAATATTCAGTCCATCCGCCATGATCTCGGTTCGATACTGGCGAACACCGCTCTTGTCCTCGTACGAACTGTTCACAATTCGCCCATCAAGATAGATCGCCATCCCCTTTTGCAGATAATTACTGCAAATTTCTCCAAGTTTTTCCCAGGCCACAATACGGTGAAAATCCGCGATATTCCTTTTTTCACCATTACCCGTCTTGGACAAGCGATTTGTGGCTACCGGAAAAGTAGTCACCGTGTGTCCTGTTTTTGTCTGCCGTATTTCCGGGTCGGCAGCAAGATGCCCAATAAGCATCACCCGATTCAAACTTCTCATAATGAATGAGGTTAAAGAATACTTGTACACTTAATAGCAGAGAAGTATTAAGAAATTATTAAATCATGTTAAATTTTCCCTAAAAAAATGTAGAATCAAGGTATGTTCACCGGAATAATAAAAGAAATGGGAAAGATAACAGAAGCGCGAAGAAAAGGAGGACCGCTTGTCTTCACCATACACGCCCCAAAAACCCTGAAAGACAAAAAAATAGGAGAATCCATCGCGGTCAACGGAGTATGCGTGACAATAGTTTCAATCAAAAATTCCACGTTTACATGTGAAATAATGAAAGAAAGCGCGGACAGAAGCAATCTGGGAGAACTGGAAAAAAACGACAAAGTTAATCTGGAGCCGGCAACAAAACTGAACGAATCTCTGGACGGCCATTTTGTCCAGGGACACGTAGACACTACAACAAAAGTCGAGAAAATTGAAGAAAGCGATTCGCAAACAAAAATCACATTCAAACTTCCGAAAAAGATAAGCAAATATCTCGCGTTCAAAGGATCCATATCAATAAACGGCGTAAGCCTGACGATCTGCGAAATAGATGAAAAAACTTTTTCCGTCGCGCTGATCCCCCACACATTAAAGACCACAAATTTGGGGAATTTGAAAAAAGGAGATAAAGTAAATTTGGAAGTGGATATAATAGCCAGATATCTGGAGAAATTGATAAATTCACCGAGACAGATAAATGAAGATTAAAAAACACACCGCCAACCCAAGAATCAAAATAAACGGATCAAATCTGAAAATTTGCATCGTGCTTCCCTATTTCAACGATGAAATAGGCCTTGAGCTTCTTGAGAACGCAAAAAAAGAACTGCTATCACACAAAGTAAAAGAAAAAAACATAAAAATCTTCAGAGTAAGCGGAGCATTGGAAATCCCCTTCGCGTGTAAAAAAATAATAAAAAAAGAAAAGCCCTCCGCGATAATAGCCCTCGGTGTGATAATAAGAGGAGAAACAAGCCATTATGATCTTGTGTGCGAAGAAACCTACCGTGGAATAATGGATATTCAACTAAACGCAGAAATTCCGATCTCTTTCGGAATAATTACCTGCGAAAATATAAATCAAGCCAAAAATCGCGCAAGTGAAGAAGGCCTGAACAAAGGCAAAGACGCGGCATTGGCTGCATTAATCCAAACCTCATTATGAAAATCAGAACAATTGAAGACATCCCTGAAATAAAAGGGAAGAAAATTCTGCTAAGAGTCGATTTCAACGTTCCTCTGGAAGAAAACGGAGAAGTCCGAGACGACACAAGAATAAAAGAAAGCCTCCCCACAATAAAAAAATTGATGGAAGAAGGAGGCAGGACAATCATCATGTCTCATCTCGGCAGGCCGAAAGGAAAAGTTGATGAATCCCTCCGTTTAACGAAAGTGGCCGAACATCTGGAAAAACTTCTGAAAACTCCCGTTAAAAAAAGTCCTGAAATCCTTGGCGAAGAAACAGAAAAAATAATCGCGGAAATGGAAGATGGCGATATCGTCATGCTGGAAAATATAAGATTCACACCGGAAGAAGAAGAATGCGAACCGGAATTTACAAAAAAACTTGCCGAACTTGGAGAGATTTTCATCAACGACGCGTTCGGCGCGGCACACAGAAAACACGCTTCCACGGCGGGCCTCGCGGAGCACTTACCCGCACACGCCGGACTTTTGATGGAGAAAGAAATAAAAGCCCTGTCCCCTCTCTTGAGCGATGAAATTGAAAAGCCTCTGACAGTGATTTTCGGAGGCGCAAAAATCGATACCAAAATAGGAATAATTAAAAATTTTCTGGGCAAGGCCGATTATTTTTTAGTTGGAGGCGCGCTGGCAAACACTTTTCTGGCGGCGGCAGGCTACAATGTGGGAGAATCCTTGTACGAAAAAGACAAAATAGAGACGGCGAGGAATATAATGCTTGATTGCGAAAAAAGAAAAGAACATTTTATACTCCCCCACGATGTTATTTGCGCTGAAGAAATATCGGAAGAGGCGCAGACCCTGGACGTCCCGGTAGAAGATGTTATGGGAGATATGAAAATTCTGGATATTGGGAAGTGGACAACGGAAAAATACTGCGACATTTTAGAAAAATCAAAAACTGTGATATGGAACGGGCCGCTTGGTCTTTCGGAACACACTCCGTTTCAGAAAGGGACAAAAACAGTCGCTGAATTTTTGGCAAAACACGATTGCGTTTCCATAATAGGAGGCGGCGATACAGCGGACGCAATCAAAAGCTTGGGAATAGACGAAAATGGATTCACTCACATCTCAACCGGCGGCGGCGCCTGCATAGAATTCCTTTCCGGAGACAAACTCCCCGGGATAGAGGCGTTGAAGAAGTAATATCGAAGAAGAATGAGGGGATGTGTGTGTGATTTCTATAGTTCGGTATGTATGAGCGAAAAACGGCTTGGTCAAAAACGAAGTTTTTGCGGTTTTCGCGAATTCAAGGCAGGCTTTTCGCTGGAAAAAGCCGTCCGCCGGTACCGAATTATAGAAATCACACACGCATCCCCTTACTCCTTCGGCTTACTCCAACGCCTTATCTTATCCGTGATCACGCTGACTTTTTCACTGTAGCGCTCTCTGGAAACCTTTATTATTTTTTCAATTCGCTCCTCATCAATTTCCAAAACCGGAGGCGGCAAAGTGGTCAAAGAAAAAGTTGAAGTGGGCATCCCCTCCACCAGCAAGCGCATATAAGCGGTATATTTGCTCAATGAAACCAAGTCCGCCGCAGTAATTTCTTCTCCAAATTGCTGATAAATATAGTCCGCGTCATCAAAACCAAGCTGGAACGCGAGAGTGCTTCCCACATTCCCAAAAACCGCGTCCCTAACCTCGTCCGGCATCTGCGCAATGTACTGATTCGCCATCGTTAAATTCAATTTATATTTTCGCGCCTCGGACAAAATTGTGGAAAACGATTCCGTCGCGAAATTCTGAAACTCATCCACATACAAATAAAAATCACGGCGTTGCTCCTGAGGAATATTGGCTCTACTCATGGCATCCAACTGAAATTTTGTAATGAACATCGCTCCCAACAAAGCGGAATTATCCTCCCCTATTTTACCTTTGGAAAGATTAACTATGACGATTTTCCCCTTATCCATGGCAAACCTCAAATCCACGGTACTCTTTGGTTGCCCGACAATATTCCTTATGGTGGAACTGGACAAAAATTGCCCCACCTTATTCTGAATCGGCGCGATGGCCTCGGTTCTGAACCGCTCCTGCATTTTATTGAATTCATCCAGCCAAAAACTCTTTACCACCGGATCCTCGATCTTTTTGACTACTTTTCTTCTGAAATCCTCATCCTGCAAAATCCTGGTTATCCCAAGCATAGTCGTTCCCGGATATTCCAGAAGCGATAAAATGGTATTCCTTAGAATATGCTCCAGCCGAGGACCCCAGCTATCCGCGTAAATCTTCTTAAAAATTCCGATAAGCCCACTACAAACTATGGAACTTAGCGCAGGATCAACATTTTCCAACATATTGAACGCTACCGCGTACTCTTTATCCGAGGGATCAACCAACATAACATCATTGATACGATTGGTCGGAATAAAATTCAAAACAGCATCCGCGAGATCTCCATGCGGATCTATAACACCGACTCCTCTTCCGGCCATAATATCCGAATAAACCATGTTCTCCAACAAAGTAGACTTCCCCATACCGGTTTTACCGATGATATATATGTGTCTTCGCCTGTCATCGGTCTTTATACCGAAAATTTGCTGTGCCCCGCGATAATTGGTCCGCCCCAAAACAGCGACATTCTCATCCCCGGAAGACTCCGGAGTTGGTAAATCCGCGGGCGGCTCAAGCTTTTTACTCTTGACCCAATAAATGGTGGGAGTTTTAACTCGAAGATTCGGCATGTGATAAATAGTCGCAAGCTCTTCATTATTCAAAACAAAACCGTCATCAATCAAACGTTTTTTGTAAGCCGTCACCAACTGTCGTCCAGTCAAAAATTTCTTGATCTCGAATCCGTTAAGATGCGGATAATTGAACTGCTTGAAAGCCCCCACTATTTCCCTAAGCTTAACATTTGATTTATGTACATCCTTGGCCTTCGGAATATGGACAATCCTCACATTCACACTATATAAAGGCCTTACAACCTTATCCATCGCCGCATCGATTTCACTTTCCCTTTCATGTGATTTGGAAGTTGTAGCTTCCTCAAGAACATCCCCTCCTCCACCGGCTTTCAAATCCGCCCTGACTTTGGAACTGACAGCTAACCCCTGAAGCCAAAATATAAAATAAAAAGGGAAAAACACGACTTTCGGCCAAAACTTTCTGGTAATAAAAGCCTTGGAATAAAATTTCTTGAAAGTCTCAACATTCGCGAAAATTCCCTTGTTCAGAATACGGACACATTTCGTAAAAACTATTCTCCATCTGTCAGGAAGAGGAGAAACAACAACTTGAACCCAAGCCTGATCCTCAAAATCATCAAATTTCACGAGGGAAGAAGTTATCCCCGCAATTGGATCAACTGCAACCTTCGCCATTTTATCTTCAAATTGAGGATATCGTTTTATGGGATAAACATCGGTTTCTATCAACTTCAATTCAACACCTCTCGCCTTTTCAAATCTTTCACCCAAATTGGAATAATCATCACAGTCCTCAATCTCAACATCCGGATATTGCGCGTAAATCTGACCTTCCACAAGATTTCTCAACCTTTCCGGAAAAGCCACATAGAATTTTATACTTCTGTTTATGCTCGCTATCTCAAAACTGACGTGTTCGGGAGTATATCCTCTTAACCGTTCCAGAATCCCAAATTTTGTTTGAATCCCATGCAAAGTTGAAAAAATATTTTCTGCCGCGATAGGACCTGCTTCATTATCCTTTGGAACTCTGACCTGTAAAACTTTATATTGAGTATTAAACTTTCTGCGAAAACTCATAAAGCGGGAAACAACACCATATAAAACGATAAGTCCCGCAAAAACTATTATTCCCGTACCCAAATAAACAAAAAACTCTTTCATATAGTAAATTATAGCCTAATCCGCGAAGTTATTAAAGAATTGTATCAAAATATCTCTGCAAAATAACTTGCGCCGCGTGGGCATCCAATCTCTCTCCGGCGGTTCGCGCATCCTTTCCGGTCAATTGCTCGGCTTCAAAAGAGCTTAATCTTTCGTCAAACAATTCAATGTCTATTTCAAGAGCACCGAGCCTTTTTTTCAATAAATCAGCAAATTTCTCAACTTCTTCCAAAAGAAAATTTCTTTTTTGATCATCCCTCATACTCAAAGGCAGTCCCAAAATTATTTTCTTTACGCCAAGCTCATCACATAAAGAATAAATCCGGTCCTCAACACCTTTTTTGTTTTCAAAAACATCACGCGGGAAAGCGATCCCCATGTCCAAATCCCCGGTCGCCAGACCTATATGCTTTGTTCCGTAATCAATCGCCAAAACTTTGCCCCTTTTCATAATGCTTTTCAAAAAAATCCCGGAAAAACTATTCGGCCTCCACAACAACCGTGATTTCCTGTTCAAATCCTTCTCCCAGATTCACATTTAAAGTATGATCGCCCACCTCCTTGATATTCTTTGTTTCAACAAAAGATTCATCCAATTTTAGACCGGCTTCCTTCTCAACGGCATCCAGGATCATGGATTTGTCAACTGACGCATAAAGTTTCCCGGTTTTTGTGGCTTTAAGCTTCAAGACCAATTTCAACCCCTTCAATTTCTCAACAACCTCTTTCGCGTTTTCAAGTAGCTGTTCTTTTTCCATGACCATTTTTTCTTTTCTTTTTTCAGCCAGCTTGATGACGGGATCAGTAGCAAGAACCGCGATACCTTTGGGAAGAAGATAATTACGAAAATACCCGGGCTTGACATTCACAATGTCTCCCCTTCGCCCCAACTTAACAACATTTTCATTTAATAAAACCTGCATAATTAAAATTTAAGTGCCACATATAAATACCGAATCCGCATCCTAAAGTAAAGAGAAAATTACCTTACAAGCGCCCAAGAAGAAATTCTGGAAAATCTGTCACTTGCAAAAACAAGTCCGCTCATATCTATGCCGGAAGCCTTTCCGTCAGTGGCGTAGTAATAAATCGGCCTGTACAAGAACACAGCGGGAACATCTTCACGCAATATTTCACCCAATTCCTCCAATCTCGCCTCCTTTTCTTCTTTGTCAAAAGTCGATCTTATCGCTTCAATCAGACTGTCAACTCTGAAACTTTTGTAATTTGAAAAATTTTGTCCTCTCGGTCCGGCCTGGGTTGAATGCCAATAGGAATAAGTATCCAGATTGTACCCCAAAATCTGGCCGACCAACAAAAGGTCGTAACTCCTCAACATAATTTGATTGTTAAATTCCTCCTGAGGCAAGAAATCTGTCCTTATATCAACACCTATTTCACGCCAGGACTGTTCAAGAAATTCAACAACCTTCAAAGTCTCTTCAAACTGGTACGTTCCCTCATCATATAAACGCGCGATAAGACGCAACTCCAAAGGATCCCCCTCGGAATCATATCGAAGACCTTCATGGTCCACATCTTCAGAATCATAACTATACCCGGCATCCTTCATGGCACCCTGTGCTTGGTCAAAATCGGCCTGATAAACCCATTCATCTTGATCCAATTCCATCAAAGGAGTGTCCACCCTTATCTTGTCTCTTGAATCCCCAATCAAATCGTCTTTTTCAATTGCCTTCTGCAAAGCCAATCGGATCTTTTGCCTGTTTTTAAGGGCTTCACTGTCCATGTTCATAAAAACCGCGGTGTACTGGGGCAATTCATAAGGGATAAGCTCAAAACGGGCACTATCGTCAAAATAAGGTATATGACGCCCGGAAACCTTTGGAACCCCGTTCACAGAATCCACTCTTTCAACCAGCGCATCCATGGTGGGATACGCAATAAACCTCATAAGCTCAATTCCTGGCCTTTCCCCGTAATATTCCGGATTTCTTTCAAGCACTATCTGCGTACGTCCGTCAGGAAAAGACTCCACGGGATCTCTGACCTTATAAGGCCCCGTCCCGATCGGATTTCGATTAAAATCACTCTCTAGCAGATCCCCGGCAAAAACATTTTCCAAAATATGCTTAGGAAGTATACCAACAGTAAAATTGCTCACAAAAAACACGTTAGGCTTTTCCAAAACAAATTTAACCGTACTGTCATCAACAAGTTCTACTTCAACACCCTCAAAATTCGTCTTTAAAATTTCATTCTGAAAAGCCGGGTCTTTGATGATATCACCAAAGGTAAAATACACATCTTCGGCCGTCAAAGGTCTTCCGTCGTGCCATTTAATCCCCTCTCGTATCCTGAAAGTATATTCTTTTTTGTCCTCACTGATGGAAACCCGCGCGACATCCTCAACAACAACCTTATTATCAGGATCATATTTCATTAGTCCGGAAAAAACCAAAGCAGAAACCTCCCTGTCGGCCTCATTATAATCAACAAAAAGAGGATTAACGTTTTGAATACCGCTTCTTGACACAATCCCTTCCGTATAGAGATCCGTATCCCCAAACCCGAAAAGCCCATAAGGAAAAACGATCATTTTTACGATCATCAGCAAAAACAAAACAACCGCAAAAACGGAAATTATTTTGTCACGATAATCATAGGTCTTTAAGACCGCCGGGATTTTACGAAAAAAATTCATACTCTAGACAAAAAGGAAAGCTATGGAGTTGGCCAAAAATAATACAGCCAAAACGATCGTAGCATTTGCCAAAAATTTTTCAGCCCCTCTCTTACTTGTATGAAAGCCTCCTCCACCCCCAAAAGTGGCGCTTAGTCCTGTGCCTCTGTTCTGAGTCAAAATTGCAAGGACCAACAGAATGGATAGGATAGCCTGGATAGATAACAATAGTGCCTGCATAATTATTTTATTAGTAAGTTCAATAACCAGTTAGCAATACCGAACACAATAGCCCCTATAACATAGGTAGCCCAATTTGGAAAGACAAAAGTAACATCCCTAAATTCGATAATCCCTATGAAATAACTCAAAAACCACAAAACAAACATGTTTATAACGATAAGGAAAAGTCCTCCGCTCAAAATAACAAACGGCAAAGACAACACCTTTATAAGAGGTTTCATGAAAAAATTAACAAGCCCCAAAACAACACCGCCCACAACAAAAAAATGCAATCCTCCCGTATGCTGAATATCGGTCACGACCAAAGTCAAAACCCACAAAACAAAAGCGTTCAACAGTATTGACCAAATGGGCTTGGTAATAAAATCCATAAAAATTATTTAAAGCTTCCTTACTGCAATTTTAACCTTTTCCCCTTCCATTTCAAGCTCAGTATGCTCGTCCCAGTCCATATCACCGCTTTGCTGAAGCTCCACCGCCAAAGTTTCCCTTTTTATATAATCCGCAAAGTCCGTAACGGCCAATTCAACTTCACCGGAAGAATCAACCAGGACAATTATCCTGTCATCAACCTGATAGTCCGCTTTCTTTCTGAGCTCCTGAACGTAACGGACAATATCTCTGGCATATCCCTCTTTTTTAAGTTCATCACTGACAAAAGTATCCAGCGCCACAACAACTCCCTCTTCACTCGCGACATCAAATCCTTCCTTCCCCTTAAATCCCACAGAAACTTCATCTCCGGAAAGTTCGATATCTCCAATTTTTACAACACCGTCAACAAGTTCAAATTCTCCGTTTTTAACTTTTTTTATGATGTTTTGAACCTCAGCTCCATATTTGGGTCCCAGAACTTTTGCATTAGGCTGGACAAAAATATCAACTATTTCAGAAGATTCTTTTATGAGTTCCAAATTCTTAACGTTCAACTCTTCCAAGATCACATCCTTTTGAGAATGTATCAGTTCCTCATCAATCCCCTCAGGTAATGCAACCTTAACCCCTTCAAGCGGCTGTCTGACCTTTATTTTGGCCTTGGCCCTGACACTGTGCCCCAGATTCACAATCGTCCTGAGCAAACGGATTTCCTCATTCAGGTCTTCGTCAATAAACTTTTTATTAACCGTCGGCCAATCCTCCAGATGAACAGACTCTTTGTCGGTCAGATTTTTATAGATCTCATCCGCGATATACGGCATAAACGGAGCTATCAGCTTACTGAACTGGACAAGGACGATATACAAAGTCTGATAAGCCTGATTTTTATCATCATCGTTTTCGCTTTTCCAAAATCTCCTGCGGGACCTCCTCACATACCAATTTGAAAGATTTTCCAGAAAATCCTGCATCGGTCTTGTAGCCTTTGCGAGATTGTAATCATCCATCTGTTCCGTAACCTCCTTTATCAGATTGTTAAGCTCCGAAAGCATCCATCGGTCCAACTGATTCTCCGGCTTAAAATCTTCAGTTTTATCCAAAGGCTCCCATTTATCTATATTGGCGTAAGTCACGAAGAAGCTGTACGTATTCCACAAAGTCAAAGTGAATTTCTTTACGATTTCCTCTATATGAGCATCTGAAAAACGAACATCGTCGGCCAGAGCCACCGGCGAGCTGTAAAGAAAATACCTGAGACTGTCCACTCCCTTTTCCGAAAACAATTCATCTGGATCCGGATAGTTTTTCTTCCTCTTGGACAATTTTTCGCCGTCAGCCGCAAGCATTATCCCGTTGACTATCACATTCTTAAAAGCGGGCTTATTGAAAAGTATGGTCGAAATGACATGCAAGGTATAAAACCAACCTCTGGTCTGATCCAACCCCTCCGCAATAAAATCGGCGGGGAAATTATTTTCAAATTCCTCTTTGTTCTTAAACGGATAATGAAGATGCGCGTAAGGCATGGCTCCGCTTTCAAACCAGCAATCCAAAACATCCGGAATACGATTCATTTCAGAATCACATTCGGGACATTTGAAGCTTATCTCATCAATGTAAGGCTTGTGCAGATCAAGCTCCCCGTCACGCTCCGGAAGTTTTCCGCCTGAATATTCTCGCAATTCCTTCACCGATCCAATACATATTTGTTTACCGCATCCACATTCCCAGACAGGGATGGCACATCCCCAAAATCTGTTACGAGAAATAGCCCAATCTCTGGCACCTTCAAGCCACTTCCCAAACCTTCCGTCCCTTATGTGCTCCGGCTGCCAATGGATCTTTTTGTTATTTTCAATCAGTCTGTTCTTAATATCCGTGACTTTGATGAAAAGAGAACGCGTGGAGTAATTGAGAAGAGGCGTATCGCATCTCCAACAATGAGGATAACTGTGCTTGTAGTTTTGCTTTTTGAAAAGCAGCCCCTTCTCATGAAGGTGAATCGCGATGTTTAAATCCTGCCCTTTAACAAACTTTCCCGCAAAATCCTTCACTTCTTCCTTGAAAGTCCCGTCCATATTAACGTGCTGAATCATCGCGGTTTCTTTTTCTTTACCCAAATTGTAATCGTCCTCACCAAACATCGGAGCGATATGGACAATCCCGGTTCCATCCTCGGTAGTGACAAAA
>PXEC01000094.1 GCA_003566255.1 Candidatus Peregrinibacteria bacterium
CGGTGTATCCAATCTTAACTGTCCTTTAAACAGATCCGTTTGCGTTTGCAACATGACGGCGCCCACAACAATTACAACCAAAACGACAGGCACCAATACTTTTGATTTTACTCCCATGATATTTTTGATTAATGAATGTTTGACGGTTGTCTATTATACTTCGGAACTCGGTTTGTCCACAAGTAATGTTTCGGCTGAGCCGCCACTCTCTCCGTCGGTTATCTTGTAAACGTCTTTATCTATCTTTTCGAATTCCTTATACGCGCTGTTGTACATGTTCACGGTTGTCCCCAGGCTTTTCCCCATCCTTTTCAAATTGTCTTCATAGCTGTTCATGTGTCTGCCAAGATCACCGACTTTTTTTACTATCTCTTTTATCGATTCCTCCATCTTCAATGCTTTGAGCCCCTGCAAAACGGTTTCAAGATATGCGAAAAACGATGTTGGCGAAACGATTATCACATGTTTTTTGAAGGCGTACTCAACCAGGTCATGCGCGTTTATTCCTATGCTCCCGACCTTGTACACAAGCAAATTGTAATAAACTCCTTCCGCGGGGATGAACATGAAAGCGAAGTCCGTTGTGTTTTCATCGGGGCGGATGTATTTGGAGGTCTCGTCTATCCTGTTTTTTATGTCCATCTTGAATTCCTTCTCCAGTTTGTCCCGTCTTTGCTCGTCTTTCTCTTCCATTATCATATTATATTTTTCCAGTGAGAATTTTGCGTCTATCGGGATTATTTTGTCACGGACGAAGATCGCGGCATCCACGGTTTCCCCGTTTTTGAACGCGTGTTGCATTGAATACTGATTCGGTTGCAAGACCTGTCCCAGAAGAGTTTCCAGAAAATATTCCCCAAGAATCCCCCTTTGTTTCGGGTTTTTGAGGATGTTCTCCAGACTTTGCATTTTCTCTGAAAAATTAAGGACCTGTTTGTTGGTCTCGTCCAGTTTTGTAAGCTTCTCCGTGACTTCCGTTATCAGTTTACTGCTCCTTGCGAATTGTTGTTGAAGCGATGTTGAGGAGTGTTCCAGCCCCTTTGCGAGTCTGTCATGGATTCGGTCCAGTTTTTCCTGAGTTTCCTTCCTGGTTTCCACTCCGCTCTCTCTTATTTCTTTCCTCAAAGAGTCTATGTACTCAAAAAACATCTTCTCGTCTTTTTCGCCCCCTTTCTCTCTGGTCAGACGAAAAATCAAAAATCCGATTATTATCAGACTTAAAACGCTTATTGTTATCGCTAAAATCTCCATGGGTTCAATGTATAACCTTTTACTTTACATTAAAACTCTTTTTCCGTAGACTGCGTATGTTTTTTATTGTGTTTATACCCCGTTTATGAATTTAACCGATTTGGCGAAAAAATTGAACATGGAGACGAAGGAGCTCAAGGAGAAAATTCTTGAGATGGGGTTTGAGTTGTCTCCCAAGGCCAGAACGATTGACGATGAAGTAGCCGAGTTGGTGGAGAGCGAGCTTTCCGGGGAGGGATCTGTTGATGAGCCCGCGGAGTCCGGGGACATCGCGGAGATTTATGATGAGATGTTGGCTGAGGAGAGGGAAAGGGAGATAATAAAGAGTCAGCGGAAAAAAACTGCGGGGAAGGACCTTAAGGCGAAGGCCGGCGCGAGAGAAGAGCCGGGGGGAGCGCAGGGGGGAGCGCCCGGAGCGCCAGCGAAGGGATCGGTTGTGGAAATCCCGGAATCTATCGCGGTGAAAGAATTCGCGGAGAAAACCGGTGTAAGCGCGGCAAGGATCATCGGGGAGCTTATGAAAAACGGAATCCTTACAAACATAAATCAACAGATAGATTTTGATACGGCTCAGATCATCGCCGATGACCTAAATATAAAGCTTAAGAGACGAAGAGGAATTGCGGAGGCGGAGGAACTTTTGTCCGGGGATATTTCAAATCTAATAAAGGAAGATGACTCTTCTCTCCTGAAAGAAAGACCTCCGGTTGTTTGCGTTATGGGACATGTTGATCACGGAAAAACAAAACTTCTGGATTCAATCAGAAATACGAAAGTCGCCGAAGGAGAATCCGGGGGCATCACCCAACACATCGGCGCGTATCAGGTTACAAACAAAGGCAAGGAAATCACTTTTTTGGATACTCCCGGCCATGAAGCGTTTACTTCCATGAGAGCTCGCGGAGCAAAGGTTACCGACATCGCGATTTTGGTCGTTGCCGCCGATGAAGGAGTAAAGCCGCAGACAATAGAAGCTATCAATCACGCAAAAGACGCGGGGGTTCCCATAATCGTCGCAGTGAACAAAATGGATAAACCGGAAGCTTCCCCCGATAAAGTCAAAGCCGAGCTCGCGGAACACGGACTTCAACCTGAAGATTGGGGTGGCGATACAGTTATGGTGCCGATATCAGCACTGAAGGGAGAAGGCATCGACGATTTGCTTGATATGGTTCTTCTGACAGCTGAAATGCTTACTCTTAAAGCCAATCCCGACCGCGAAGCGATTGCTACGGTGGTAGAAGCTCATCTGGATCACAGTTTGGGCCCTGTCGCGACGGTTCTGGTCAATACCGGAACTCTGAAAATATCAAACAGCGTTATAGTTGGGAATACTTATGGTCGAATCAAGCTGATGAAAGATCATACCGGCAAAAATTTGAGAGTCGCGGGGCCTTCCACTCCCGTCCTCATTGCGGGTTTGAGTGAAACCCCGAAAAGCGGTGATATCCTGCAGGTCGTGACAAATGAAAGAGCCGCGAGGATGAGAGCGGAAGAGATGACGCTGATGGACAAAAAAGAACATGCGGAAAAAATGTCCGCTTCCAACATGCTCATATCGAAAGTCCAAGCCGATAAAGTTCTTAAACTTATTATAAAAACTGACGCGAAAGGGTCTCTTGAGGCCATAAGACAGGCTCTGGACAAAATAAAAGATGACGAGGTTGCAATAAAGGTCATTCACGCGGCCGCGGGAACGGTAACGGAATCCGATGTCATGATGGCCTCCGCGAGTGGAGGACTTATTGTGGCATTCCACACCGACTTTGATTCCGTGCGGGTTGGAAAAGTTGCGGAACGCGAAGGAGTTGAAGTCAAAAAATATAAGGTCATTTATGATTTGATCGAAGATATTAAAAGAATTCTTAGCGGATTGCTGGAGCCGGAAGTCGTGGAAAATGTGCTTGGACGCGCTGAAGTGAAAAAAATCTTCTTGTCCAAGAAAAAAGAATTTATTTTGGGAGCAAGGATTACCGGCGGAAAACTTGTAAACAAAGCAAAAGTCAGGATAATCCGGGGAGTGGATGAAGAGGATCAGGATAAAATCGAGGGCGCAGGCAGGATTGAGTCCCTCAGAAAAGTGGATGAAACCGTCAATGAGCTGAAACAAGGGAATGAATGCGGAATCAAATTTGTTCTTACTGACGGCGATGTCCAAGAAGGAGATATCCTTGAGGCTTATGAAGAAGAGCAGAAACAGAGAAGTATTTCTTAAAGATTTTTGCGATGTCCAAACTGGAGCGGATCAAGTTGAAAAGTTTTGCTGACGACAGAGGAACTTTGACGCCTATTGTGGTTGAAGATTATGTGGACTGGCCAGTAAAGAGAATCTATTTCCTCACCGATGTTTCTCTGCCCCGCGGAGGTCACGCGGTGAAGCATGAAAAAAAGATTTATGTCTGCCAAAAAGGCACGGTTAAAGCCCGTCTTCATGATGGTGAAAAATGGCATGAATTTGAACTTAACGGCCCCGACGACGCAATTTTGATGAACGACATGTGCTTCAGAGATTTTTATGAATTTTCTCCGGACGCGGTTCTGTTGGCGGCTTCATCCGTCAAATATGTTCCGGAAGATTACGTCTACGATTTGGACGAATTTATTGAATATGTGTCCGAATAGAGCTATATTTATAAACCTTTAATAATAAAAATCATGAAAATATTGATAACAGGCGGAGCGGGATTTATCGGGAGCAATTATGTACATTTTAGATTTGAAAACTATCCGGAGGATGAAATTTTTATTCTGGACAAACTGACCTACGCTGGGAATCTGGATAATCTAAGAAATATAGTTGATGAGAAGCGTGTTCACTTTGTTCAGGGAGATATCGCGGACAAGGATTTTGTGAACAATTTTTTTGAACAAGAGGAGTTTGATGCCGTTGTGAATTTTGCGGCGGAAACTCACGTGGACAGAAGTATTACAGGTCCTTCGATTTTTGTTTTGACGAATATTGTCGGGACTCACAATTTGCTTGAGGCGGCCAGATTGAACGGAGTTAAAAGGTTCCACCAAGTCTCAACCGATGAGGTCTATGGAGATCTGGGGACCGATTCAACGGATCTTTTTACGGAAGAGACCCCCATCGCTCCAAATTGTCCTTATGCCGCGTCCAAAGCGTCCGCCGATCTGCTGGTCCGAAGTTATTTTGAAACATATCAAATGGGTGTGACTATAAGCAGATGCAGTAATAATTACGGCCCTTACCAATTCCCGGAGAAGCTGATCCCCTATTTCTTCAGACTTATTTCCGAAGACAAGCCAGTTCCCGTCTACGGTGACGGCAAAAATGTTAGGGACTGGCTTTATGTGATAGACCACTGTCGCGCAATAGATACAATCCTTGAAAACGGCCGGATTGGAGAGGCTTATAACATAGGGGGGAATAATGAGAAAACCAATCTGGAAATAACCAAATTCTTGCTTGAATTTCTGGGACGGGATGAGAGTCTGATAACTTATGTCGATGACAGACTTGCCCATGACCGCCGATATGCCATAGATGCTTCCAAGATGAAGAACGAACTGGGCTGGGAGCCTTCAGTTGATTTCCCTGAGGGGATCTCAAAAACTTTTGACTGGTATAAAAATAACGCGGATTGGGTCGCGAAGCTGACGGATAAAATCGAAGAAAGAAAACACTCAAAAATCAGCTCAAAACCTCTTTCCACAACTCGTTAAAATGGGGTCAGGTACAATTTTCGACCTCCTCAAACGCGCAGTGGTAAGCTACGAAAATGGGGTCAGGTAC